>CBFDCD010000066.1:0-9388 GCA_965603225.1 uncultured bacterium | reverse complement strand
TTCCACCGGGCAGCCTGTCATACACGCTGGGTTTTTACACTGGAGGCACCGGCTGGCCTCCTTCATTGCGGTGTCTTCTGAATAACCAAGGGGCACTTCGTCAAAATTTTTTGCCCTCACCTTCGGGTCCTGTTCAGGCATTGGCTGCCTGGGTATTTTTTCCTTTTTGGGTTTTTCCGCCATTTTAATGATTTCCCTCCATAATTATATGCTGAATTAGCTTGATAACAGTACGATAAATAAGTCTAACTCAGAGGTTGTATTATTATTGACACTTTTCAGTAAAGGCTTCGTAGGAAGCCTTTTCGTCGGAAACATAGGCCTGCAGTCTGTTAGACAATTCGTCAAAATCTACCTGGTGCCCGTCAAACTCAGGCCCATCTACACAGGCAAAGCGTGTCTCGTTTCCGACTGAGACCCTGCAGCAACCACACATACCGGTTCCGTCTACCATGATAGAATTAAGGCTGACAACTGTCTTTACTCCATATTCCTTTGTCATGGCGCAGGTAAATTTCATCATAGGCACCGGCCCAATAGCTACAACAAGATCTGCTTCCTTCTTATCGAGAATTATCTTTAATTCATCTGTTACAAATCCGTGATGGCCGTAAGATCCATCATCAGTGCAGACCTTTAAGGTGTGAGACGCCGCCTTCATCTTGTCTTCAAGAATCAACAGGTCTTTGGTACGGGCACCTATAATTGCCGTTACCTCATTTCCCGCCTCCTTGTATGCCCTTGTAATAGGATGCATAACTGCAACCCCTGTTCCGCCGCCTACACAAACCACCTTGCCCAATTTTTTTATATGTGTTGGACTTCCAAGTGGGCCGATAATATCCAGAAATGATTCACCTATCTTAAGTGATTTAAATAGCGCGGTAGATTTACCTACCACCTGGTATATTATTGTGATAGTGCCCTTTTCTTTGTTAGTTTCCGCCATGGTTAAGGGTATTCTTTCACCTGTTTCATTGGCCCTGATAATAACAAACTGGCCGGGCTTGGCCTTTTTGGCAATCTTGGGTGCCATGATATCATTCAACACAACTGTCCCTTCCGCCATTTCTTCTCTGTTGACTATCTTAAACATAAAAACCTCCTTGCTTAGGTGTTAGTCCACCTTAATATCACATCTTAAACATCGCCCACATTCTTTCTTCACGCTCTCAGCATCAAACGCAAGCTCTACTTCTGAGAAATCTTTTATTCTTTCCGCGCTCAGCTTTTTTTGTGGCCTTTCCATCTCCTGCTTGACCGTCTCTCCCGCCGGTCTCATGCTTACATATATGCTCTCTAATTGCTCCTTGTAAGGCCTTTGGCCTTTTTTCTCTGAGATATCACGATCCATGGCAAAGGCCGCCCTTTTTCCTGCTGCAAGGGCATCTACCGCTATGGCAGGTCCTGTAACCACATCACCGCCTGCATAGACATTTTCAATATTGGTTTTGAGTGAAAGTCTGTCTGCAGTAATTCTCCCCCTCTCATGCCCCAACGTATCTGAAAAATTTAGTTCAGTTGTCTGCCCTATGGCTGCAAAAACAGTATCATATTTTTCCTCAACAATCTCGCCTGGAATAGGCACTGGTCTCCTCCGCCCACTGCTGTCAAACTCTTTAGGTTCACATCTTTTAACCTTAAATGCAAGCCCTCCATTTTCCTTTATGATAGATTCGGGCATCATCAATGTTTTAAGAGTAATGCCTTCATCAATTGCATCTTGTATCTCTTCATCGTCAGCAGGCATATCTTTTCTCTCTCTTCTGTACAAAAGGGTCACATCTGCGCCCATTCTTCTGCAGGTCCTGGCAACATCAATGGCTGTGTTGCCACCACCAACTACTGCCACCTTTGTGCCAATATCAGGTGCTGCTTTCAATTCCGCCTGTCGCAAAAACTCTGCCCCGCCATAAACACCATCTATATCCTCGCCTGGGACTCCCATATTCTGACTCTTTTGTGCGCCTATGCCGATAAATACAGCATCATAGGTGTTCGTCAATTCGTCAAAGGAAATGTCTTTGCCAATACTCATCCCTGTTTTTACATTTACACCGGTGTTTAAAATATAATCAATCTCCTCATCTAATATATCGCGCGGCAATCGATAGGCCGGTATGCCGTATCTAAGCATGCCACCGAGCTTTGGCAGGGCCTCAAATATGGTTGGTTTATATCCCATAAGGCTCAAGTAGTAAGCCGCTGATAAACCGCTTGGGCCACCCCCTATTATGGCTATTTTTTCGTCTTTTTCTTTTGCCTTTTTGAACTCAACCTTAATGCCCTTTTCTCTTGCCATATCAGAGGCATATCTTTTTATCTTCTGTATGTTTATATGCTCATCAGTCTGCCCCCTTACACAGACATTCATGCAGGGATGGGCGCATACCCTTCCAAGGACCCCGGGCATTGGGTTGGTTTGTTTGATGAGCCTTATTGCATCTTCATATCTTTCTTCCGCCACCAGGGAGATGTATCCGGGCACCTCTTGTCCGAGGGGGCAGGAGTTTATGCACTTGGCCTTAAATAAGTCAGTGCATACGCCGGCCTCGCAGCGGTGCTCTAAGATATGGTCTTCATATTCGTGCCTGAAATATTTTAATGTGGACAAAACGGGATTAGGGGCAGTCTGACCCAAGCCACATAAAGCCGAGTCTTTTACCATTTCTGCAAGCTCTTCCAGGATGTCAAGGTCTTCAATCTTGCCTTTCCCTTCCGTGATCCTGGTAAGTATCTCCAGCATCCTCTTTGTTCCTTCCCTGCATGGTGTACATTTTCCACATGACTCATCCTGACAGAATTCCATAAAGAACCTGGCTATATCTACCATGCAGTTGTCTTCATCTAACACAACCATTCCACCAGAGCCCATAATTGCCCCTGCCCTGGTTATGGCCTCGTAATCAGTAACAGTGTCAAGCATATCAGATGCGATACATCCACCTGATGGGCCTCCTAACTGCACCGCCTTAAATTTTTTTCCATCAGGTACTCCTCCCCCAGTGGCATAAACGACATCCCTTAGCGGTGTTCCCATCGGAATCTCAACCAGGCCGATGTTGTTTAATTTTCCTGAAAGGGCAAATACCTTGGTTCCCTTGCTTGTCTCTGTTCCAATGTTAGAATACCACTTGCCGCCGTTCAGGATAATTTGAGCAACATTGGCCAGGGTTTCGACATTATTTAAGACCGTCGGTTTTTTCCATAGACCCTGGTGGGCAGGAAAAGGTGGTCTTGGTCGCGGCATGCCCCTCTTGCCCTCGATAGATGTCATAAGGGCTGTCTCTTCTCCGCAAACAAATGCTCCGGCGCCCTGATATATCTCCAGATCAAGGCTGAAGCCGCTTCCGAGAATATCCTCTCCTAACAGGCCATAGTTTCGGGCCTGCTCAAGGGCAATGCTGAGTCTTGATATAGCCAGTGGGTATTCGGCCCTGCAGTAAACGTATCCTCTGTGGGCATTTATGGCCTTCCCGGCGATAATCATTCCTTCAATCACTGCATTGGGATCCGCCTCGAGAACGCTCCTGTCCATAAAGGCGCCAGGATCACCTTCATCGGCATTACATAGGATATACTTAATGTCCCCCTTAGCCCTGCTGGCAAACTCCCACTTCAGACCGGTAGGAAACCCTGCTCCTCCCCTCCCTCTAAGACCGGAGGCCTTCATTTCATTTATGATATCCTCTGGTGTCATATCAAAAAGAGCCTTGACTGCCCCCTGATACCCATCCCTGGCTATGGCCTCGTCAATGTTTTCCGGATCGAGAAGACTTCGGTTTCTAAGGGCCAGCATCTGCTGATTGGCAAAAAACGGTATATCCTTTGTGTGAGGAATTCGTCTGTCACTCACCGGGTCATAATAACAGAGCTCTTCAACCGGATTCCCTCCTGTAAGGTGTTGCGAAACTATGTCTTTTATGTTTTCAGGGGTCAGCTTAACATAAAACACGCCATCGGGATAAACTGTCATAACAGGGCCTTGGGCGCAAAAACCATTGCAGCCGGTCTCGATTATCTTGCATCTTTCAGAAATTCCATGGCCTTCAATCTCTTGTATAAGGGCCTGCTTAACATCTCTGCTGTGGGTTGCATGGCATGCAGTGCCCCCGCATATCATGAGATGTTTTTCGCCATCAGGTGTGACCGGTACCCTGCCCAAGCGGATATCAAAGGTGCGCTTACCTTTTTCTCTTATTTCATTTAACGTATCCCGATCAATTTTTGACATCTGTTAATCTCCTACTTATACTTTTGCAAAACATCAAGTGTCTTTTCTTTTGTCAATAATCCGTGTGTGTCTTGATCCACGACAATAACCGGTGCCAGGCCACATGCGCCGAGACAGCGAACTGAATCAAGGGAAAACCTTAAATCGTTTGTAGTTTCTCCTACATCAATGCCCAATTCATCCTGTATGGCCTCTAAATTGGCCTTTCCTCCTCTTACATAGCAGGCAGTTCCTAAGCAGATCTTGATAATGTGTCTTCCCTTGGGAACCATGGTAAAAAAGGAATAAAAACTTACCACCCCATAAACAGTGCTGCCAGGTATATTTAAACCCTTCGAAATCCTCCTCTGCACTTCCATGGGGAGGTATTCGCACACATTCTGGCAATCCTCCAAAACAGGTATAAGGGAGCCCGGCCTATCCTTGTATTTCTCTATTATCTGATCTACTTCTTCCCACATCTCAGGGGTAATTTCTTTTTTAGGGCCTGAATTTACATCTGACATCCTGTTTCTCCTTAACACCTATATTGTTTCAATCTTTATTGCACAGACCTTAAATTCCGGTATTTTGGCAATCGGGTCAAGCGCGGCATTCGTCAGTTTGTTTGCTGCTGCCTTGGCAAAATGAAATGGTATAAAAATTGATCCCTTTACCGCCTTTTCAGAAATATTTGCCCTGGCCTCAATCTCTCCTCTCCTGGATGTTACCCTCAACATGCTCCCTTGTTTTGCATTATAATCAAGGGCATCCTGCGGAGAAATCTCAACGAAACACTCTGGCACCATCTCATTGAGGCCTTCTGACTGCATGCTCATTGTGCCGGTATGGAAATGATACAGGACACGCCCTGTAGTTAGATAAAGTGGATATTCCTCATCCGGCAATTCTGCCGGCGGGATGTAGTTGATTGCATGAAAGAGGCCTTTTCCTTTTGCAAACTGGCCGACATGGAGTATGGGTGTTCCTGCATGGTCCTCGGCAGGGCAGGGCCAGTGAAGCCCCTCTTTTTCTAATCTGCCATAGGAGATCCCTCCATAAGAGGGCGTCACGCTGTTCATTTCCTCTGCTATAGCCTCTGGGTTATCGTATGCCATTGGATAACCCATTCTGGAAGACAGGTCACATATAATCTCCCAGTCCTGACGTGCCTGGCCCGGCGGATCAAAGGCCTTCCTAACCCTTTGAACCCTTCTCTCAGTGTTTGTAAATGTTCCATCTTTCTCCGCAAAAGAGGCTGAAGGTAGCACTACATCCGCCAGAATTGCTGTTTGAGTCAAAAAGATGTCCTGGACTGCTATAAATTCTAATTTTTTCAGGGATTCTTCCGCGTGATTAAGGTCAGGGTCCGACACAAGGGGGTTTTCCCCTACAATGTACAACCCTTTAAGCTTGCCCTGCCCTGCCACTTCCACCGTTTCCGTTACAGTCAGCCCAGGGGTGTCAGGAAGATCCTTTACTGCCCACGCCTTTTCCATTTTTTCTCTTGCCTCTAAATTACTCACCTGCTGATAGCCGCTGTATACATTGGGAAGGGCCCCGAGATCACAGGCGCCTTGGACATTATTCTGGCCCCTTAATGGATTTACGCCTCCTCCCGGAACACCTACATTTCCGCAGAGCATAGCCAGGTTTGCCATTGACTTTACATTATCGGTGCCTGTAGTGTGCTGGGTTATTCCCATGGCAAAAAATATGGAGGCAGGTTTTGCATTACCATAGAGCCTTGCTGCCTTGATAATTTCTTCTGCAGGTATGCCGGTAATGCTTGACGCATATTCCGGGTTGTATTTTTCAACCATCTCTTTTAGGGCTTCAAACTCTTCTGTTCTGCTCTCAACATATTCCTTGTCATAAAGACCCTCTTGTATTATTACATGCATCATACCATTGGCCCATGCTACATCCGTCCCAAGGGTCTGTCTCAGCCAGATGGTGGCAAAGCGGGTTAATTCGATACGTCGTGGATCGATAACTATGAGCTTAGCCCTGCCTGATTCAACAGCACGTTTCATATATGATGATATAACGGGATGGGCCTCAGTCGTGTTGGAGCCGGTTACAAGAAGAACCTCTGATTTATCAACATCGGCAATTGGGTTTGTCATGGCGCCTGAGCCAAATGCAATTGCAAGGCCCGCTACTGTTGATGCATGGCAGAGCCTGGCGCAATGATCAACATTGTTTGTGCCAATAACAGCCCTGGTAAACTTCTGGGCGAGGTAATTTTCTTCATTTGTTATTTTTGCCGAAGCGAACACTGAAATACTGTCAGGTCCACTCTTTGATTTTATCTCTCCCAATCTTTTGGCCACAAGGGAAAGGGCCTCATTCCAGGAGGCCTCTCTGAACTCGCCGTTTTCCTTTATGAGGGGCGTTGTAAGCCGCTTGGAATCATTTACAAAGTCATATCCAAAGCGACCCTTCACGCAAAGGCTTCCGTAGTTAGGTGGAACATCTTCTGTCCCGGTTACCCTCACTATTTTATTGTCCTTTATATGGAGATCTAACTGGCACCCTACTCCGCAATACGGACAGGTAGTTGTAACTATCTTTTCCTCCCAGTTTCTTGCCTGAAATCGTCGGGGTCTTTCTATCAAGGCGCCTACCGGACATGCCTGCACACATTCGCCACAAAAGACACAATCAGATTCGTTTAAGGGAAGATCGCCAATTGCCACGATCTTTGATGCAGCCCCCCTGTAACCATACGAGATAGCCCTGTTTACCTGAACCTCATTGCATGCCTGAACACAACGACCGCACATTATGCATCGGGAAAAGTCTCTTATGATCATGGCATTGTTTGTTTCCGCGGGGTATTTGGAAGGGGTTTCCGGGAATCGAACAGTCTCTATCTGATACTTGTACGCAAGGTCCTGAAGGCGACAGTTGCCATTTGCCTCGCATGTAATGCAATTATGGTGTCCGGATGCAAGAAGAAGTTCTACATTAATTTTTCTGGATTTAACTACCTTTTCAGATTCCGTTTCAACCACCATATTCCGTGAAGCAGGCGTAGCACAGGCAGGCAAGAGGTTTCTCGCGCCTTTAACCTCAACTACGCACATTCTGCATGCACCTGTAGGCGTATAGCCTTTTATATGGCAGAGGGTTGGGATATCAATGTTATTTCTCTCCGCTACCTGGAGTACAGTCTCATTAGGCTCAAATGAATATTCACTTCTGTTTATGGTAATTATATTTTCGCTGGCCACGATTTTCTCCCTTTATCTTAATATTGCTTTACGGTTAGGGCTTGAAAAATTTTATACTTTTTTATATTTATGCCTTTAGAGGGCAAGCTGTTTTTTGCTGTTAAAAGCTATCAAAGAATTAAGATAGTCTTTTTCCAACTAACCGCTTGGACATGGCTGAGGCGTTTATAATATCCTGACCATAACTTGTCAAGAAAAAATACGTAACTTTTCAATCAGTTCGACTGGAGTTTATCCGTAGGGATTTTATCCCCCCTATATCTCTGGCGGGGCACTTAAATTCTCGAAGGAGATACGACATTTTCATTCGATAAAAGACATAATTGGGTTGTGATCGCCCGAACTTATTATTACAATTCAGTAAATTCGTCATTAAATATGCTGGATATTGACTTGAATTATTTGATGTGAAGATTTATCTTATATTCATTACATATTACATAGAATGCAAAAATAAACTAAAAAATCAGGAGGTTTACAATAATGAGCTCAGTATCGTTTACAAAATCAAGGACAGAGGTATTAGTTAACGATTTTGTTAGAAGCGTTTACAACTGGATGTGTATAGGTCTTGCACTTACAGGATTTATGGCATTTTACGTATCCCACAATGAAACCATGATGCGCATGGTTTTCGGAAACAATTTTATATTTTTTGGCCTCATCATTGCTGAATTGGCCCTGGTATTTTCCATAAGCAGCAGGGTCAACAGGATGAGCGCATCGACCTCCACTGCTCTTTTTGTTTTATACTCAGCCCTCAACGGCGTGACAATTTCATTTATATTTCTTGTCTATGCCAAGGCATCAATAGTAAGCACCTTTTTTATCTGTTCGGCAACCTTTTTGGCAGCAAGCATTTATGCATGGACCACCAAGAGGAATTTAACGTCCCTGGGTAGTTTTTTTATGATGGGCCTGATCGGTATCATTATTGCGTCATTGGTTAATATGTTCATTCGCAGCAGTGCAATGAGTATGATTATTAGCTATATAGGGGTTCTCGTCTTTGTGGGCCTGACTGCCTATGATACCCAAAAATTAAAGGATATGGCGCGAAGTCAACCGGATGGTCTTGATGCCGCCGTTATCAGAAAAGGGGCTATTTTAGGCGCACTCTCCCTGTACCTTGATTTCATCAATCTGTTTTTAATGCTTCTTAGAATATTCGGTGGTAGTAAGAACTAAATTTTATCACCCCGCCACAAAGATTGGCGGGCAAGCACGCCACAAAGATTGGCGGGCAAGCACGCCACAAAGATTGGCGGGCAAGCGCAGAGGGCGTAGCCTCAGGCTCATAGGGGCCTACGCCCCGTGGGAGGCCGCAGAGATATTTTTTTATCTGCGTGCGAAGCCTATGTTTATCCGCGGCCTATAAATGGGGCCCGCCGGAAAGAAGGCAGGAAGCCCCGATTTACACAGTAAATTATGCATTAGCGTTCATTGGCTAATTCTAAAATCCGATTACACAAACCTGGAGATAAGCGGTAACCTACACTTTCTAACTTATTAAGAACTTGAGAAACCTCGTCTAACAAACCTGCTTTCTTAGCAAATATCAGAATACCGCCTGTTCCAATTACACGTATGCCATGACTTTTTGCGGCTTTTCGTCCTTTTTTGTCATCAATGATTAGTAAACGGGCATTTTGCTCCAAAGCAAGTTGAATGGATTCTGATTCTCCGGCATCTATAAGTAAACGGAGAATGGCGGAATCAATCGGTCTTTTGAGTTCAACGACTTGAAGCCAACCTGCACTTATGGCTTCAGACAACACCTTGGAGCCTGGTTTATTGCTTGATGTATTGAGTTCTTCAAAAACCCGCAGTGGAATTGTTACAGAACTGTAGAGGCCTTGTAGAATAGAAAGATGACCAACTCGAGCTATTCCAATCAAAGGGCCGGCATCTGCAACTACCAAACTGGTCATAGTTT
>CBFDCD010000065.1:0-9533 GCA_965603225.1 uncultured bacterium | reverse complement strand
TCTCAGAGGAGATGGCTTGATATAAGGCGGAGTGCGGAGATTTGGTAGGGGGTGAGCAGGGATGAAATGGAATGAAAATAAGGAGTTAAAAAAAATGGCCCGAAAAATGCTCGTAATAGACGATGATCAAACAGTTCTTTTATCATGCCAGCGCATCTTTGAGTCAGAAGGGTTTGATGTTATCGTTACTTCAAATCCGGAAGAGGGGCTGAGCCTTGTCTTAGATACGTATTTTGATATAGTTCTTTGCGACTGGATGATGCCGGGCATTGATGGAATGGATGTAATATCTAAACTTGATGAGATTTCTCCTGGGTCCGCAGTGGTTATGATCAGCGGTTATCCAAGTATTGGCAGGGCAACAGAGGCAATGAAAAGAGGGGCAATGGATTACGTTGCCAAGCCATTTACCCCTGATGAGATAATCAAGGCAGTTGAAGAGGCACTAAAGAGAAAAAAATCCGAAGAAATTAGTATTATTGAAAAGTTTGGAAGGTTGGCAAAGACCGGTCAGATCACATTTCCAACCATTGATGATAAGCTTTTACAATCCCTTTCAGCTGTTATAGGGGAGAAGAGGCGTATCGAAGACAAGGCTGTTCTTGAATCTCTTTCAGAATCGGAACGTATACAGGAGATGACCTCAGCCGTGCTTGATCAGTACAGCAGGGACGCTAACAACCTGATTGGTATTCTTCAGGCAGTTCATTCATATGCAGGCTATCTGTCGTATGAAACTATCAGCTTGATAGCAAGAGAGCTAAGTATGAGCGAGCATGAAATATTCGGCACGGCATCATTCTACGCTCAATTCAAATTTAAGAAACCAGGTAAACATCATATCAGAGTATGTGTAGGCACGGCATGTTTTGTTGCAGGAGGTTCAGTAATACTCGAAACAGCCCAATCAAGATTGAATATAATCCCAGGGCAAACCACTGAAGATGGTTTATTTAGTCTTGAGAAGGTTGCATGTCTGGGGTGCTGTGCCCTTGCGCCATCTATGACTATTGATGATGAGGTGCACGGTAAAATGAACCCGGCAAAATTGTTGAGAAATATAGATAAAATTTATCGAGCCGAGTCAAAAGGATAGTTTTTTAGTTACTAAAACACAGGTGACCAGTTATGAATAAATTAGCTGTAAGAAATGAGTTGTCACATGAAAAGATGACAATAAATGGGAAGAGTGTATCATTCACTTCAGGTGAGACAATACTCGATGTGGCCAAAAGATCGGGTATTTATATTCCCACATTGTGTGCGAGGGCAGATTTACCATCTACAGGATCATGCCGCCTTTGTCTTGTAAAAGTTGAAGGCATGAGGGGATATGCTACATCTTGTACTACTCCTGCCGAGGAAGGCATGGTTGTTACGACCAATTCGCCTGCGATTGAAAAACTGAGAAGGGGTATACTGGAGTTAATACTTTCTGAACATCCTTCTGCATGTTTAGTATGTCCGATTAGGGAAACCTGTGAAAAATTTAACGCACCCTCATCTAAGACGGGGAGGGTCACCGGCTGCAATATGTGCCCGAACAGGGACACATGCGAGTTAAGGCAATTAGTGGAGTATTTAGGATTAGAAGAGATCAGGTATCCAATTTTATATAAGGATTTTCCCCTTGAGAGGGATGATCCATTTATGGACAGAGATTATAATTTATGTATTCTTTGCGGAAGGTGTATCCGTGTCTGTCAGGAAAACCTTGGAACAAGCGCAATTTCGTTTGTTCAAAGAGGTCACGATACAAAAGTTGGCACCTCCTTTGGGAAACTTCATGTAGATGGTAATTGTCGCTTTTGTATGCATTGTGTTGATGTCTGTCCTACAGGCGCCCTCACTGTTCGAGGCTCTAAATGGTACGGTTATCCAGACACGGAAACACCTGTAACATGTATTCTTTGTGAGCGTGGCTGTGACCTTGTAGTTGATACAAAGTGGGATAAGGTGATGGGTGCTCATCCTGTAAGGGATATGAGCGCCGGCAAAAGGGAATACTGCGTAAAAGGGAGATGTTGCTTGCCGGCGCTTCTTAACAGCCCTGATAGGTTGAAGTATCCTGCTGTTCGTCGTGAAGACGGGAAGTTTATCTATACCAATTGGGATCCTGCCATAAAACATGCATCAGATATAATATCAAAATATAAGGCATCTGAAATCGCTGTGCTTTCGTCCAGCCATCTAACGGATGAGTCTATTTATGTACTTCATGAATTCTCCCGTGTTTATGCTGATTCCAATATATTTTACATAGTAGACGGCACACTGACATTTGCAACAATAGAAAAGTCAGATGAAATATTAAAGGATATAAAGCTGTTATATGCAGTTGAGGCAAACAGTTTAACGGACGATATTATAAATAGATTCAGCAGCCTCGAGCATATTATCATACAGGATATTTATCCCTCTAAACTTTCTTCATCTGAAAAGTCATGTGTTGTTTTCCCAACCACGGTATTTACAGAAATGGACGGCACAAAGACCTGTGCTGAAAATCGTAGAGAGACAGTGGCAAAGGCTGCCAAGCCACCAGGAAATGCAATGCCCGATTGGGAGATAACCCTTAAAATAGGTAATGAATTACGTAATGGGAATTTTAAGATTAAGGATTTTCGAAGCATACAAAACCTTATACTGATGCATCCATGGATTATTGCAGCGGTACCTATGGTCCCAAAGGACTCTCTGGTATACCGAGGTTTTCCCATTGCTGATTTTGTCCCTGATCTCAGGGAATATATTGAACGCCATTTAGATGCAACAGGCGAGGTGCATTTTTAGGAGGCCCTTATGTATGAAATAGTAGAAAAAGAAGAGATATTTAATGTCCATAAAATTGTTATTAAGGCGCCTGCTATAGCAAGCGCTGTTAAGGCAGGGCAATTTGTAATTATTATGGCCTCTGAATACAGCGAAAGGATACCCGTTACCGTCTCTGACTGGGATGTGGAAGCGGGGAATATTACCCTTTATATATTAGAGGTTGGTATATCTACATTGGAATTGGCAAGAATGAAGGTTGGCGATTCACTGTTCGCCGTAACAGGACCATTAGGTGTTCCCTCTGAGATTAAAGATTATGGAACTGTTGTCTTAGGTGGGGGATGTTATGGAATTGGAGGAATATATCCGATAGCAAAGGCATGTAAAGAGGCCGGCAACAAGGTTATTTCTATAATTGAGGCCCGTTATAAGGGCATGTTCTACCATGAAAAAGAACTCATGGGGGTGAGCGACAAGCTGCTGTACGCTACCAGTGATGGTTCAAAGGGTACAAAAGGCAAGGTTGAAGATGTCGTCTGTGAAATGCTTGAACAAGGGGAAAAAATTGATCATGCCTTTTTCATGGGATGCACGCAAATGTTAGAGAGATGCTCTGAGGTAACACGTCCTACTGGTATTCCAACTAAGGTGGCTTTAAATTCTATAATGCTTGATGGAACTGGGATGTGTGGCGCATGCAGGGTCAGTGTAGGGGGAGAGATTAAATTTGCCTGCGTTGATGGACCGGAATTTGATGGACATGAGGTTGACTGGAATGAATTGCATAATCGCAAGGCTGCCTATGTAGAGCAAGAGGCGGAAATTTACCAGTCCTATTCACATGAATGCATGGCTGAAAAGAAATTAAAACAGGAACTTGAAAGAGGTTAAAATAAATGAGTTTAACTGCAAAAGAGCGAATGGCTATTGAGCGAAACAAGATGGATGAACAACCGCCTGATCTGAGAAATCGCAATTTTGAAGAGGTTCCGTATGGCTATACACCAGAGGAAGCTGTAGATGAGGCACAGCGGTGCCTGAGCTGTAAAAAAATGCCCTGCGTGTCCGGGTGCCCGGTGGAGGTACCTATTCCAGAGTTTATACTTAAAGTTTTAGAAAAAGAAAAAAAGTTTGCCGAGGCAGCAAGGGTAATAAAAACGAAAAATGTTCTTCCTGCCGTGTGTGGCCGAGTTTGTCCACAGGAGACACAATGTGAGGGGCAATGTATACGGGGAAAGAAAGATAAAGTTCGTGCCGTTGCAATAGGGAATCTTGAGAGATTTGTTGCTGACTATGAAAGAGAAAACAATCTCGTTAAACTTCCGAAGATACCTAAAAAGAACGGATTTAAGGTGGCTGTAATAGGTTCAGGTCCCTCCGGCTTAACCGTTGCAGGCGATTTGATAAAGCTAGGATATGAAGTCACAATATATGAGGCATTTCACCGGGGGGGAGCGGTTCTGGTTTACGGCATACCGGAGTTCAGGCTGCCGAAAAAGATCGTACAGGCGGAGATCAAGGGATTAGAAAATTTAGGCGTTAAAATAGTTTATAATAGCGTGATAGGTCGTCTCCATAAGGTTGATGAACTTTTTAAAGATTTAGGATTTGATGCAGTCTATATTGGAGTAGGTGCCGGACTTCCAATTTTTTTAAATATACCTGGAATGAATTTAAACGGTGTTTTTTCAGCCAATGAATATTTGACACGCAGTAATCTCATGAAGTCCTATCTATTTCCAAAATACCAAACCCCTATGATAATAGGGAAAGAGGTCGCCGTTCTTGGAGGAGGAAATGTAGCTATGGATTCCGCAAGAACGGCTATTCGGTTAGGCGCTGAAAAGTCCGCCATTGTTTACAGGAGGTCAATGGAACAGATGCCGGCAAGGGCCGCGGAGGTGCATCATGCAAAAGAGGAAAAAATAGAGTTTAATCTGCTGTCAAACCCTGTTGAAATATATGGTAATGATGATGGCTGGGTTACTGGAATGAGATGCCAGAGATATGAGTTAGGTGAGCCGGATGAATCAGGAAGACAGCGGCCAGTTCCAATAGAAAATTCCTTTTTTGAATTTGATTGCGACCAGGTTCTGGTTAGCATAGGTGGGCAGGCCAATCCATTAATAACAAAAACTACTCCTGATATGAAGACAAACAAATGGGGCTATATTGAGACCGATGAGTGGGGAAGAACGAGCAAGCAATTTGTTTATGCAGGTGGAGATATAGTGACAGGAGCGGCAACAGTTATATCAGCTATGGGGGCAGGGAGAAGTGCGGCAAAGGCCATACATGAGGATTTAACGAAAGAGGGCAATGAAACGACAGGAGATGACGGAAAATGACCACTAAGCGAACATTACTTATCTGTCAGGGTACAGGTTGCGTATCCGCAGGTGCACTCCAGATACATAGAGAATTTGAACGAGAGATTGCAGAACATAAATTAGATGTGGAACTAAAACTAACAGGGTGCCATGGTTTCTGTCAGATAGGACCTACCGTAATGGTACAGCCTGATGATATCCTTTACTGTTATTTAAAACCCGGTGATGTAAAAGAAATCGTCAATTCTCACCTTAAAAATGATATACCGGTAACCAAACTTCATTACCATGATCCCACTACAGGACATGCTATTCCTAAATGGACGGATATTTCTTTTTATAATAAACAGCAGAAAATAATTACCGCCCATTGTGGATACATCAACCCGGAAAGTATTGATGAGTACCTTGCTATTGGCGGGTACAGAACGGCTCGACAGGCAATTCTGGCCATGAGCCCTGAAGAAATCATTGACGATATCAAATCTTCTCAATTGCGTGGACGAGGAGGGGCCGGTTTCCTTACCGGGATGAAGTGGGATTTTGCCAGACGCAGCAGCGGTGAAGGGTCATCCCAAAAATACATCATCTGTAATGCTGATGAAGGTGATCCAGGGGCGTTTATGGATCGTGTTATCCTTGAATCAACTCCTAATAGCATCATTGAAGGAATGATTATCGCAGCATTTGCAATCGGAGCATCAAAGGGATTTATTTATATCCGGGCGGAATATCCACTTGCTATTCATAGGTTAGAGATTGCTATTACACAGGCAAGGGAAAACGGATTCCTTGGATCTAAAATATTTGGTTCCAACTTTGATTTTGATATACAGGTGAATCAAGGAGCAGGGGCATTTGTATGTGGTGAGGAAACCGCACTAATGGCATCTATTATGGGAAAAAGAGGAAATCCTCGTCCACGTCCTCCATATCCCGCATCAGATGGTCTCTGGGGACATCCTACAAATATCAATAATGTCAAGACATTGTCATATATACCCCTTATAATAAGGAACGGGGCAAAATGGTTTAATAATATAGGCTCTGCAAAATCAAGGGGTACCGCTGTTTTTTGTATTACGGGAAAAATCAATAACTCGGGGCTCATTGAAGTGCCTATGGGGATAAAGCTTCGAGATATTATATATGGTATCGGCGGCGGGATACCGAATGGGAAAAAGTTTAAGGCAGTTCAGACCGGAGGACCTTCCGGAGGATGTCTCCCTGAAGATTTTCTCGATACGGAAGTTACGTATGAATCATTGCAGGATGCCGGCTCTATACTTGGGTCAGGGGGGATGATTGTCCTTGATGAAGATGTATGCATGGTAGATATCGCTAAATACTTTATTAATTTTACGCAGGAAGAAAGTTGCGGAAAGTGTTCACCATGTAGAATAGGATTGAGAAGAATGTTCAATATATTAGAAAGGATTACTGATGGTCAGGGTGAAGAGGAGGATTTAGATTTACTTGAAGAGGTTGCAGAAATAGTAAAGGAAGGTTCGCTTTGCGGGCTCGGACAAACTGCTCCAAATCCCGTACTAAGCACTATTAAATATTTTAGGGATGAATATATTTCCCATATTAAAGATAAAAGGTGCCCTGCCAAGGTCTGCAAAGAACTTATTGAATATTCCATAGATAAAGATAAATGCACTGGATGTTTGCTTTGTTTAAGAAACTGCCCGACAAGTGCCATAACGGAAAATAAGCTTGAACATGAAGATAACGCTGAAGTTAAGGAGCAAGATGGAGTACGGTTAATTGCAAAAGAAAAAAAGAAAAAAATTCCAAGCGTATGTAGTATCAACCCTGATATATGCGTAAAATGCGGCATCTGTTTTTCTAGCTGCCCCCATGATGCCATTTTTAAGGAAGATAGAATCTTTACTGAAAAACAGTATGCCGTTGTTAACATGTAGTGCAGTGGGCAGCATAGGGTTTTAAGCGCCTCCTTTGACCTTTATGCTGCCTACTTTTTTTCATTTTAGCCATTTAAATAGAGTTTCTCGATGTTTTATTCAACAAGGTCAAAACTTATAGCAAGCTTTTTAGGGGTTTCTATTCTGGTTGGAGCTGTATCACTGTTTATTGGAGGACAGCTCCTTTACAAGACCATGTTAAGTGAGGCAACCAACAGGGTAAGCCTGGATCTCAATGCCGCCCGGGAGATATATTTATCCCGTATAAATACGATGAGATGCCCTCTTAGTATTACCTCAATGGACCCTTCATTCATGAAAGACCTTAGAGAAAGAGATATACCCAGGCTAATGCCAAGGCTGGAAATTATTGCCAGACGGGCGGAGCTGGATTTCGTCGGCGTAGTAAGAAAAGAGGGAGAGACCCTGTGCGGGGTTGGAAAAGGATCGTTACGATGCAAGTCCGTTGAGATTGTTAATCCTTTAACGGAGCTGGTGTTTGAACGTATGGTCACTGTATCAGGGACCGTTATATTAAATGAGGAGTTTCTCTCTGCTGAAAGTCATGAACTTGCAGACAAAGCGCGAGTCAAGATTCTCCCTACAGAAAGAGCTGCCCCAAGGGAGGAGAAAGAGGAGACATCCGGTATGGCTATTGCCGTTGCAGTGCCGGTATTTGAAGAGAACGATTTAATTGGTGTTGTTTATGGAGGTGTTCTTTTAAACAGAAGCACACAGATAGTTGATACAGTAAGGGATGCTGTATTTAAAGATGAGGTTTATGAGGGCCGAAACATAGGAACGGCCACTATCTTTTTCAAAGACCTTCGCATATCAACCAATGTGATGACCCCGGACGGGAAACGGGCAATCGGCACAAGGGTATCAAAAGAGGTAAAGGAAAATGTCCTTGATAAGGGGGAGAGGTGGACGGACCGCGCCTTTGTTGTAAATGAGTGGCATATAACGGCATATGAGCCAATCGAGGATATATTCGGGGAAAGGGTAGGCATGCTATATGTGGGTTTGCCTGAGGCCAAGTATGCAGACATGCGCTGGAATGCCATTTCAATCTTTATACTTATAACCGTAGTCGGTATATTGCTGGCCATTGGTCTGGGCTATATCATGGCGGATAAGATAATGAGGCCTGTGCACCGATTGATAAAGGCAAGCAATGAGGTCTCGGAGGGAAGTCTTTCACCGGATATCGGCCCTGTATCAAGGGATGAGATAGGTGTCCTCCAGAAGACCTTCAAGGATATGACCGCATCCCTTAAGGAACGGGACAGGCGCAGACGGGAGGAGAGTGAAAACCGACTTCTCCAGTCTGAAAAACAGGCAAGTGTCGGCAGGCTTGCCGCAGGTGTTGCCCATGAAATCAATAATCCCCTTACCGGAGTTTTGACGTATACTCACATGCTGCTAAGGCGGAAGGATTTGGAAGATGACATTCGCTCAGATCTGCAAACAATTGCCGAATCCACAGAGAGGGTCAGGAAGATTGTTAAAGGTCTACTTGATTTTTCAAGGCAGACAAAGCTTGATCGAGAGCCAACCGATGTAAATGTCCTCATACGAACATCAATTTCATTGATAGAAAATCAGGCCCTGTTAAAGGGTGTGAGCATACATTTTAATAAAGGTGATAATTTACCTTCCGTTACCTTAGACCGCAGTCAGATACAGAGCGTGTTGTTGAATATGATTATAAATGCCCTTGATGCTACTACTACAGGTGGAAGTATTAATCTATACACTGCCACTGGATTATCTGCGGGCGATTCCGCCAGAAAGGGCGTAGAGATTACTATTGCAGATACGGGCGCAGGGATAGCGCCAAAGGACCTTAATAGATTGTTCGAGCCATTTTTCACTACTAAAGAGATAGGCAAGGGTACCGGCCTTGGTCTGGCAGTTTCTTTCGGTATTGTGCAACATCACGGAGGTACTATAAGGGTACAAAGCGAACTCGGCAAGGGCACTCGATTTTTCATATGGTTACCGATAGAGGGGGAAGGTGAATAAGATGAGAATACTTGTCGTTGACGATGAAAGTATTGTCCTTGATAGCTGCAGGAAGGTATTAGTGCCTGAAGGCTATGATGTATTACTCGTTCCTAGCGCAGATAAGGCCCTTGCAGCAATGGAAAATGATGATTTCAGGCTCTTGCTTGTAGATATTATGATGCCGGAGCATGATGGTCTTTATCTTATGGGGGAGGTCAAGAAAAAATGGCCGGATATACCTATTATAGTAATGAGTGGGTATGATACAACGGATACCATACAAAAGGCCGCTGAAAAAGGATCGGCTGCTTTTATAAATAAACCATTTACACCTGATGAGCTTATTAACGCAATTCAAAAGGTTCTTGAAAGAGAGGTCTGAACATATCTTTTCGTTCAGGAACTATGCAACCTTTGATCATTAAGAAGGATAGTATAATAAATCAGTAAAATAAGGGGGGAGATATGGCCCAAAAAAAAAGAATTCTTA
>CBFDCD010000064.1:0-9677 GCA_965603225.1 uncultured bacterium | reverse complement strand
AATATCCGTATCCTTATAAAGGTTTCCTACAATGTCCTTGTACCTTTCCTCCATAAAGCCTCTTCTGAGTTTGCTTGTTCTCGTTAGTTCATCATCGTCCGCATCAAATGCCTTAAAGAGATTCACAAATTTTTTTATTTTTGCTTGTTCAGGAAGGCTCTCATTGGCCTCCTCTATTTGCTCCTGGATAAGATTGTAGACCTTTGGATCCTGAGATAGTTCAGGGTAGCTCGTGTAATTAATCTTATGTTCATCCGCCCACTTGCCTACAACTGAATAATCTATACACATGACAGCTGTTACATAGGGAAGTTTATCACCTATTACCCATGCATCCTGAACATGAGGGCTGAATTTAAGCCTGCTTTCCAGATATTGAGGCGCAAAAGGTTTGCCATCATTAAGCACCATAACATCTTTTGTCCGGTCAAAGACAACTAAATGGCCGTCATCATCTATAAAACCAGTATCGCCCGAGTAAAGCCAACCGTCCTTCAGTGTTTTCTCTGTTGCCTCATCGTTCTTATAATACCCTTTAAATACTGAGGGGCCCTTTGAAAGAATCTCACCGTCTTCCGTTATCATGATTTCAGTGCCAGGCAATGGGGTACCTACCGTGTCAAATTTTATATCCCCATCCCTGTGGACAACAGAAATGCCTGCTATCTCTGTCTGACCGTAAATCTGTTTCAGGTTTACTCCCAAGGCGTGAAAAAAGCGAAAATGGTCAGGTCCCATTGCAGCACCGCCTGTGTAACAGTACCTTAATCGTGACATCCCGAGGTGGTCTTTCAATTTTTTTTGCATTGTTACATATGCAAACCAATTAAACACCTTCCAATACCACGGTACAGGCTTCTTTTCAAACTTCAAGTCAGCGACGTAATACCCTATCTTTGTTGCTATTTCATAAATCTTTCTCTTGATCCATGTAGAATCTAAATATTTGACCTGAACCTGCCGTGTTAATCCCTCATAAAGTCTTGGAGCGGCAAACATAACATGGGGGCCGATTTCTCTTATGTTATGCTGTCCCGTTTCAGGTTCCTCCGGGAAATTAATTGTATACCCTACCTGAAGACCACAGGAAATTGACATCATCTGTTCTCCTATCCATGCGAATGGAAGATAGGAAACAAAGTCATCGGTATCATAGCAGGGGTCGGTTTTCATTAGATCCTCACCCATGCTTAGCATGTTATAATGGGTCAACAAAGCGCCCTTAGGGAGTGCTGTTGTTCCGGAGGTGTAAAACAACAGGCAAATATCATTTCCGTTGCCCTCCTTTATAAGATTTTCAAAAAGGTCTGGTTCTTTTTTATCCAGTTCCCTTCCTAACTCTTGAACTACCTTTATACTTTTGAGAAAATCCTGATTGTAGCGCCTCATTCCCTTTGGATCATCCCAGATTATATACTCTAATTTCGGACAATCGGGCATAATTCCAATTCCTTTATCCACCTCTTCCTGGGTCTCCCCTACAAAAAAATTGCTGTCCGAGTGATCTATAATATATTTGACCTCTTCCAACATGCAGTCCTGAAAAAGCCAAACAGGGATGGCTCCCGCACACATGGCGGCCATCTCGGCCCATACACCTTCCGGTCTGTTATCACCGATCATGGCAACCTTGTCTCCCCTCTTAAGCCCGAGACTTACCATGCCAAGGGAAAGGTATTTTACGTTTTCAAGATAGTCCTGCCAGGTAAAAGGCCGCCATATTCCAAATTCCTTCTCCCTCATAGCAACCTTTTTGTCTCCATATCTTTTACATTGATGCAAAAATAACTGGGGGATTGTCAGGTCTTCCGTTATCTTTAAATTTTCCTCGGTCATTTTATCTCCTTGTTGCGTAAAGGTCTTCCTCTCCTAAATATGCCTTGATAACCTGGGGGTCACTGCTAACCTTTTCAGGGATTCCATCTGTAACTTTATTTCCAAAATCAAGGACAAAGACATTATTAGATATATCCATAACTACCCCCATATCATGTTCTACTAATATACATGTTACCTTCCAATTTTTTTCCTCATTTATATCGAGAATGAATCTGGCCATATCCTCCACTTCTTCCAGGTTTAGCCCGGCCATTGGCTCATCGAGAAGAATTACTTCCGGCCTTAGGGCCAAGGCCCTTCCAAGTTCCACCCTCTTTTGGAGCCCATAGGGAAGCATATGTGCAACTTGATCTCGAATTCCCTCAATCTCCAGGAGATCTATAATCTCCTCTTCGATAAATCTCCGGTCTTCTAACTCTTCCTTCTTTGTCTTGCCTGCATAGATAGAGCCACTAACAATTCCTGATTTTAAATGAACATGAGAGCCCATTCTTATATTATCAAGTACGGACATCCCACCGTATAACTCAAGCTTTTGAAATGTCCTTCCAATACCAAGTTCAGCCCTTTTATGAGGAGAAACATTATTAATTTTATTTCCCTTATAATAGATATTTCCCTGTTGAGGGTGGTAAAGCCCGTTTATACAGTTCATCATTACTGTCTTTCCGGCACCATTTGGTCCAATTATAGAATGTATTTCCCCCTTTTTTACATCCAGGCTAACGCCATTCAGGGCCTGAACCTTCCCAAAGGCCATAAAAATATCTTCCAGTTTTAGAAGGACATCCCCTTCCCTCACATCAGACGAATTCTCCATAACAGTTAAGCCTCCAAATTGTGCTTTTAAAATTATGACACCTCACATCATTATTAAATAAAAAAAAAGCCTGTCAAAAAATGACAGGCTTTTTTATATTGTTAGCAATATCTCCAATATCTGAAACGTGCTTAAAATATATATCAACAAAAAATTTCAATGTTTGTATTTTTTTCATAATGATACTTTATGATCAAACTTTCTGTTTACGTTACGTATAAAATTTTACCCTTTATTATTTTTTCTCAACAGTTTGTCAACAATTTTTTTTAAAAAAAAAAGAACCAGGTTCATTTTTTTTAGCGTATCTAAGTAACATTAAAATGTTATTCTATATTACCTTAGGTATTTGAAGCACTTAAGGAGGCAAGTCTTAATAACGGCCTGAGATAAGTCTTGGCATAAAGTTTTCCTCGCACTGCCGTAAAAAATAATCATCCGTCATACCTGAAATAAAATCAAGTACAATCATTGCAGCAGGTGTTTTTTTCCCATATTGGGAGGACATTCCATCTAAAAATTCTTTAAAAATAACAGAATCATCATTGCCGGATATAATGTCTGCATAACATTTTTCAAATAGCAACTCAAACATTAGTTTCAATTTGTTAGTTTGGTTTTTTGCCTTTGGGTTACTGTATATGAACTCCTGATTAAAATCTTTAAGCCTTTTCATGGCATCCGCCACTTCAGGGCTAAAAGAGATATATGGTTTATCAAGACTCTCATATACAAGATCTTCAACCAGTGTGTAGACTATAGTACCATTGGTATCTCCAAGTATCCTTCGGCACACATCAGGGATTTCATCTCTTTTAATTAAATCAAGTCTTATAGCATCCTCTATGTCTCTACCTATGTAGCTAATAGTATCCGTCATTCTAACTGCGCACCCCTCTAAAGTCATAGGCCATATAGAAAAGTCTCGATTCCCTTTAAGTTTTTTCATTTCTTCATCCAGCAAATTGAAATCCTTGTCTTTATCAGGATACAGTCTTTCATTGTGAACCTCACCATTATGGCAAAGTATACCATCCAACACCTGCAGTGAAAGATTACAGCCACAGCCTTTTTTTTCTATTACATCTACAGAACGAACTCCCTGTATATTATGCAAAAAATTACCCAGGCCATGCTCTTTAGATAAATCCGATAAAAATCTCTCTCCATCATGCCCAAAGGGTGCGTGTCCTATATCATGTCCAAGGGCAATGGCCTCAATCAAATCTTCGTTTAGACTCAGAAGACGGCCTATGGTTCTGCCAATCTTGGAGACCAATTGGACATGAAGGACACGATGGGTAATATGATCATTTTTAATGAGATAAAATACCTGCGTTTTGTCTATGTACCTGGAATAGGATAAAGAATGTAAAATTCTATCTGAATCAATAGAAAAATTTTCCCTGTGCCCGTCCTCCACTTCCTGCTCGTAAACCCTTCTCTTTGACTGAATACTTAGGGTTGCATAAGACGAAAGTCTTTCCCTTTCCAAAATACGTTGCTGTTCTTTTATATCTTTTAATATTTTATTCTTTTTCAAACTAACTTCCCTTACATTCAGATTGCAGAATAAAAATAGTCTAAATAAATTACGACTACACCACAAAAACCCATGCACTATTGTTTAGCATATTTCCAGAAAGGCATCAGTTGCCAGTCGATTTATTTAGTGTTCATTTTAATACGAAAAAAGGCTATAATAAAACTAATGTAATTCTTAAAGTCTTATCCTTGGACGAATACTGTTATTTTATTAAACTTGCTACAAATGGTCAATTTAAATTATGAAATTAAATCCAACTGAAAAAAAAGTTTTATCCACCATACTTGACTATAAGATGATCACCAAGGGAGACAAGATTATTGTTGCTGTATCAGGTGGGGCGGATTCTGTCTGCCTTTTAAAAATCCTCTACCAGTTTCAGAAATCATTAGATTTCACAATAATAGTTGCTCATTTTGATCATGGATTAAGACCGGGAGAAGATAAAAAAGAAACAGAGTTTGTATATGATCTTGCTAAAAAACTAAATGTCACATTCGTATATGACAGGCCAAAGAAGGCAATAAATACCCATGGGCCATCCATTGAAGAAAAGGCCAGGGAAGAAAGGTATCAATTTTTAAAAAGGGTGTTAGATGAACACAATGGTCAAAGGGTTGCTCTTGGCCATAACATGAATGACCAGGCTGAAACTGTGCTTATCCGTTTTCTGAGAGGGGCCGGAATAACTGGTTTATCAGGAATGCCTGCAATTAGAGAGAAGTATTACATCAGACCTCTTGTGTTTGTAAGCGGTGATGAAATCAGGGCTTATTTAAATCAAAACCATACATCATTTATGACTGATAGTTCAAATTTCGATAAACGATATCTCAGAAATAGGTTGCGTTTAGAATTAATACCTCTCCTTCTGTCCTATCAGCCAAAACTTATTCAGCATTTAAGTAACAATGCTGTATTATTTAGTTATGAAGATCAATTTCTGGAAAAAGAGGCCCAAAAGGCACTGAAGATTATATCAATTGATTCACGAGATAAATCCTTAGAACTTTCCCTTCCCTTGCTTAAAAAATCTCCCCCTGCACTTAAATATCACATTATCAGACAGGCCATAAAAGAAGTAAAGGGTACTTTACGAAGAATAGACTTTGGTCATATCACAAGAATTGCAGGGCTTATAGAAAACAGTAAACCGCAGATAAAAATCAATCTTCCAGAAGGCCTCGTTGTTAAAAAAATATACGAAAGGCTTAAATTTGATTTGGGTAATGATACTTATCCAGAGAGTTTTTCCTATTTTTTAAATAATAGTGATAGATTTTATATTCACGAAACAGACCAGACCATAATCTTGAAGGAAATATCTAAAAAGGATTTCTCACCGCATTATGCTTCATCATTTGTGGCTTTTCTTGATCTTGATATCATTAAATGGCCCCTTAAAATTAGGAATGTCAGGGAAGGTGACAAATTTATTCCCCTTGGCCTCAATGGTTTTAAAAAAGTAAAAAATATATTTATCGATAACAAAATTCCTATTGAAGATAGAAAAAAAACCATTATACTTGAAAACCGTAACGATATAATATGGATATCAGGTATCAGGATTGACGAAAGATACAAAATAAAGGATCATACAAAAAGAATTTTACAATGCGCTATTGAATAAAGTCTGTTATATTATTATATTTATCGGTAATCGTTCACGGTTCAAAGTTCAGGGACTCAAGGTTGACAAGCTTGGAAAAAGTTACTTACCGATTTTATTTAATCCTTCATGGAAGGTGATTTACCTGTTGTCAATTATAGATAATCAAACTTTTCATAAGGAGCGGAAATAAGGATTTTCACGAAAAAGTCTTGAACCTTGAACAATAACAATTAATCTTCGTAATGGAGGGAATAATAGTTGAACTCATTTTCAAAAAATTTGACCTTATGGCTGGTTATCAGCCTTATGTTTGTTTTATTATTTCAGATATTTAAAAAAGAAACTAAACAAACCGGGCAGATAGCTTATAGCGAATTTCTTAACATGGTTGAGCGCGGTGATATTAATCAGGTTACTATCCAGGGAGACAGAATATACGGCATAACGAGCCAGAGCCGGCCATTTAAAACATTTGCCCCAAAAGATATTGAGTTAATCAAAATTTTACGCACAAAAAATATAGGCATTACTGCTAAACCTGACCAAGCATCTCCATGGTATATGACCATACTCATGTCATGGTTCCCCATGCTTCTCTTAATAGGAGTGTGGATCTTTTTTATCAGACAGATGCAGGTGGGAGGAGGAAAGGCCATGTCTTTCGGTAAAAGCAAGGCCAAGCTTGTAACAGACCAAAAAGATAAGGTTACCTTTGATGACGTGGCAGGCATAGACGAGGCAAAGGAGGAGCTTCATGAGATCATAGAATTTCTGCGGGAACCTAAAAAATTTACACGCCTGGGTGGCAGAATACCTAAGGGAGTCCTTCTTGTAGGTGCGCCTGGGACAGGTAAAACACTGCTGGCTCGGGCAATAGCAGGAGAAGCAGGGGTTCCTTTCCTCAGTATAAGCGGTTCTGACTTTGTAGAAATGTTTGTTGGTGTAGGCGCCTCCAGGGTTAGGGATCTCTTTATGCAAGGGAAAAAGAATGCCCCTTGCATTATATTTTTGGATGAAATTGATGCTGTAGGACGTCACAGAGGGGCCGGCTTAGGAGGGGGCCACGATGAAAGAGAGCAAACGCTGAACCAGCTCTTAGTTGAAATGGATGGGTTTGAATCAAATGAGGGGGTCATACTCATTTCCGCCACAAACAGGCCTGATGTGCTTGATCCTGCATTGTTAAGACCAGGACGGTTCGACAGGCAGGTAATTGTCCCTGTGCCTGATGTCAGGGGGAGAGAAGGTATATTAAAGGTGCACACTAAAAAAACTAAGATCTCGGATGACGTTGATCTTTCCGTGATTGGAAGAGGAACGCCGGGCTTTACAGGCGCGGATCTTGAAAATATGGTTAATGAGGCCGCCTTGCTTGCTGCAAGAAGGGATAAAGATAATATTGAAATGCAAGACTTTGAAGATGCAAAAGACAAGGTGCTTATGGGCTCGGAGAGGAGAAGTATGATTATAAGCGACGAAGAAAAGCGAACGACCGCCTATCATGAGTCAGGCCATGCACTGGTGGCAAAACTTCTCCCTGATACAGACCCCATACATAAGGTAACTATAATTCCCAGAGGCAGGGCCCTTGGCCTGACCCAGCAACTTCCCTTAGATGACAAACATACCTATACAAAGGAATATCTCTTGAATAATATCAGCATACTTATGGGGGGGAGAATCGCGGAGGAAATCGCCTTAATGACACAAACAACCGGCGCAAGCAACGATATAGAAAGGGCTACCGATATTGCAAGAAAGATGATTTGTGAATATGGCATGAGCGAAAAGCTTGGTCCCTTAAGCTTCGGGAAAAAGGAAGAAGAAATATTCTTAGGCCGCGATATAACCCAACATAAAGATTATAGCGAGGAGACAGCCAGAAAAATCGATCAGGAAATTAATAATTTAATCACTGAAAACTACAAAAAAACAGTCGTTCTTTTAAAAGATAACTTCACCTTTCTTGACAAATTAGCAAAAGCCCTTTTAGAAAAAGAAACATTAAGCGGCAAGGAGATCGACGAAATTATGGGAAAAAAGACAAAAAAAAGGCAGGCAAGGGTGAAAAAGACAAAAAAGGAAGATTAATTTTCCATATGGACACTACGAACCTTTTCAAATTTTTATATAATAATAAAAACCGTGACCATAAAACCCTGATTATGGGCATTTTGAATATTACACCTGATTCCTTTTTTGATGGAGGCGTGCATTTCGAAAAAAATGGGGCAGTTGAACACGGCTTAGAGATGGTTCGGCAAGGCGCGGATATAATCGATATAGGAGGTGAATCAACAAGGCCTTTTTCCGGTCCGGTCTCCCTTGATGAAGAGCTCAGCAGGGTAATGCCTGTATTAGAAAAACTTTCAGGAAAAATAAAAGCCCCAATAAGCATAGACACATATAAAAGTGAGGTAGCCAGAAAGGCAATAGAGGCAGGCGCCACAATTGTTAATGATATAAGTGCATTAGCTTTTGACCCTGCAATGGGGCCATTGATAGCAGAGACAAATGTTCCTGTCATCCTGATGCATATGAAGGGTACACCAAAGAATATGCAGTCTAACCCAACATACGAAGATCTTATTGGCGATATAACATCTTTCTTTCATCACAAATTAGAGATGGCCATTCAAACAGGGATAAAAAGAGAGCATATGATTATTGATCCAGGTATTGGTTTCGGTAAATCTTACAACGACAATCTTAAAATAATAAAGGAGTTGCATAAATTTTCAGACCTGGGGCAACCAATTCTCATTGGCACATCAAATAAATCATTTATAGGCGCCATTCTTGGGCCCTCATTGGAATCAAGGGATAATGGTACAATGGCCACGCTTGCAGCCGCCATAATGAACGGCGCAAACATTGTCAGGGTGCATAATGTAAAGGCCGCAAAAGAAACAGCAACAATTATAGATGCTATAAAGTCTGGGCATGCAAGGCAATTAACAAACCAAATTAAAAAATAAAATACAAAACATATGGCGTTAGCTTAAAACCCGTCAAACTCTCAGCACTTAAACAAAGGTTTATCTATTATGCTTCTTTGCATTGATGTAGGAAATACAAATATTGTACTTGGTATTTTTCAAAATGATCAAATTGTTAATCATTGGCGTATCAGAACAGAAAGGGATATGACCAGTGATGAACTAAGTGTACTAATCAACAACCTATTTTTTCCATCACATTTAAAGGTTAAGGACATCAAAGATGTAATTATCTCTTGCGTTGTGCCGCCACTCCTTAGTTCATTTAAAGAGTTTTGCATACTTAATTTCAATAAAGAACCAATGATCGTGGACCACAGTTTAAACACAGGGATGCCTATTAAATATGACAACCCAAAAGAGGTCGGCGCTGACAGGATTGTCAATGCAGTGGCTGCATATCAAAAATACAGAACAGGGCTTATTGTTGTAGATTTCGGCACAGCCACAACCTTTGATTACATATCTCATGATGGAGTTTATGAAGGGGGGGCAATCGCACCTGGGATAATCATATCTGCTGAGGCCCTTTTCCAGAAGGCCTCCAAATTGCCAAGGGTTGAAATATTTGCCAAGCCTAAAACAGTAATTGCCAAGGAAACAATGAGCAGCATAAACTCAGGGTTAGTTTATGGATATGCCGGTCTTGTAGATGGGATAGTGGATAAAATAAAGGGTGAGAAAGGCCCTGCCCTTACTGTTATTGCAACAGGAGGACTGGCTACACTAATAAAATCTGAGTCCAGGAACATTGATCATGTAGAAAAATTTCTTACATTGGAGGGATTAGGGGCTATATATAAGTTAAATTCCCTTTAAACTCATTTAATATTCAGTTTAACTCGACAAAAATAGTGTTAG
>CBFDCD010000063.1:0-9794 GCA_965603225.1 uncultured bacterium | reverse complement strand
ACCTGCCATATAAAAGCTACTACATTGGTTATATTCAATACTCTTTTATATGGTTTTGAAAAAATGTGAAATATAAATTTTAAATCTTTTAACAATAGGCTGGAAAAGGTAGCGGTTTCAATGATTGCTTAAATAAAACATCAAATGATAGTTCACGGGGTTCAGTAGTCAGGGAATAGGAAAAGATGCAATATTTCAAGAGATTATGTAAAGACAACAGTCACCCCTAAGTCTTTCGTCATACTAAAACCTGATGTGAGATCAACGCTAACCACTGATCTCTGACCCCTGCAAACTATTAAAACATCATCTTATTTTATCATTGCTAAAAATAATTTTTATGTTTATATTTCTGTTTAAAATTAGTTATACTTTATTGCAGGATTAACCCTCCAAATAGGCAAGGTTGAAAAAAGTACAACTTTTTGTGGAAATAAATTCTTTTATTATGAAGTGGGAGGTTTAATGAAAAAACTATCTTTGTATATCGTCATTTTTTGCATCCTAACTGGTATGCCCCTTCTACTGCCAGCTGAAACCTGTGCGCAGGAGAATGGCTCTATAGCTGTTGAAGAAGCTAACATTTGCAGGGGTGTAATCAATAGGAAACCGTTAGGCATTGGGGAGACATTTACAGCCTCAGTAGGAAAACTCTACTGTTTTACAAAGATACTAAACCGTCAAAACCTTACGGAAATATCACATATTTGGTATTTTGGAGATCTTAAAAGGACGGAGATTAAACTGTCGGTAAAATCCTCCAAATGGCGAACTTATAGTTCGAAAAAGATCCAAATCCATGAAACTGGTGATTGGCATGTAGATGTAGTAGGGTCATTGGGAGAAGTGTTACACACCTTAAGGTTTAAAATAATTCCATAATATAAATAGATTAGCTATTTTTTCTTGACTTGATTATAAGGTTTCAGTACAAATCAGATAGAGAAGCATAATAACTAAAAGTATCGTTTTTTAATAAGTTGTTGTATTCTTGGCTTATTATATTATAAAGGCTCTATTCTTTTAATAATTATCCTTCTTTTAATCAGGGGGCATTATGAATAAATCTCAATTAATAACAACGCTGGCTAAAACAGAAAATCTCACAATCAGGGTGGCAGAAGATATCGTCAATACCTTTTTTAAAGAAATGGAAAAATCCCTTTTAAACGATAACAGGGTTGAGATTCGAGGTCTAGGGAGCTTTAAGATTAAACAATATGACGGTTATGATGGGAGAAATCCTAAAACCGGTAAAACAATAAAGGTTAGGGGTAAAAAACTGCCATTTTTTAAAGTAGGAAGAGAGTTAAAGGAAAGAGTAGATAAAATATAATCAAAAATATTCCTTGGTTGCGATAGATGGGGAGTTAGCGGTGCCCTGTAGCCCGAAATCCGCTTATGCGGGGTTGAAAATCCTTTCTGAGAAACAAGGATTTGTGGCCTATTTTTTCAGGTAGTAAAGAGGCTGGACTTCGTGTGACAGATCATTATGAATCCCGTCAGGTCCGGAAGGAAGCAGCGGTAAATAATTCGATCCGCATCACGAATAAATCTGGCTCATAACCTTTTCTGTCTGAGAAATTGTCACTTTCCTGTTCAAAGAAGGATGCGCAACCAAGGTTTTTTAATTTTTTTAAACTCTCATTTAATCTTTATAAATACTCATTAAAATATATGAAAACCCTCTCCATTATAATGAATCCTATCATCAATAGAAAATACATCTAAAGTTTTTTACCGCCCTGATTAATCTGCAATCTTTGATCAATCTATACGCAATAGCTCTTCCAACTTTAGAAACCTTGGTTTGCCTCTATCAGTCCAGCCAATCCCAAGCTTCTTAACAATTAAATTTTAACTGTATATGAATTTCTTTTTAATTTGGCAATAAGTTATTTTGAATCCACAAAGTTTTGGACAATTATGATATGGTCTTGAAAAAATCACACTATACCTGTATATATATTTAACTGTAGCAGTTCATATTTCAACGTTAAGGGTTAATATCAATACAGCCTTCCATTTACTTTTGAGTGCCTGAACTCTTATGGCCCTGTAAGATAGTACAATTTACTTATGGATTTGCCTTAAAAGAACAAACACGGGCTGATGTGATGCTTTAAAATGTATAGTATCGCTGAAAACGAATTTAAGACCTCTCCTGCTGCTGGGTTAGCGAGGTAATCAGGTGTAGCGCAAAGGCAGGAAGACTAAACAAACTAAATAATTACAAATGTTTCAAGAAACAACATACATAAATCTTAATAGACAAATAGCACAGAATATATGGCTCATGGGATTCTGCTCTAATGATCTGGCATCATTTGCCAAGCCTGGCCAGTTTTTAATGGTCCATTTGACTGGGACACAAAAGGATCCCCTGTTAGCCAGGCCTTTTTCTATCCACAGCGTTCAGGATAATAATAATTTGCTGATCTTATATAAAACAGTTGGGAAAGGAACATCCCTTTTATCCCTTTTAAAGGAAGGTGACCCTATTTCAGTTATAGGGCCATTAGGAAAAGGTTTTCCCCTGCCAGACAAAGATCAAAGGCCTTTACTTGTGGCCGGCGGCATGGGCATAGCACCCCTTTTTTTTCTAACCCAGTCATTGATTAATCTTTATCAACATGAAATAAAAATGTTTCTTGGTTTTTCTACGTCTCAAGAAATAGTTCTTTTTAATGAATTAACAAATCTCGGCATAGATTTATCTCTTGCAACAGATGATGGTTCTTCAGGAACAAAGGGTCTGGTTACTGACCTGTTTAATGAATACCTCAATCAAGAATCAAATAAGACACCGTTAATCTATGCCTGCGGGCCGGTTGACATGTTAAAAAGAATTTCCCTGAAGGCGATTTCCCTTAACCTCAGGTGCTATGTCTCTTTGGAATCACATATGGCATGCGGTCTCGGTCTATGCCAGGGATGTGCCGTCAAGGTCAATAATAGCGATAAACCATATTATCATGTGTGCCAGGACGGTCCAGTATTTTTAGCTGAAACGATAGACTGGGAGGCCCTATAATGTCTGAGTTACCTGACATGTCAGTAGATATAGGCGGGCTTGTTTTAAAAAACCCCGTTATCACTGCATCAGGAACCTTCGGGTATGGCAATGAACTTGAGCCACTATTAAACCCCTCATCTTTAGGGGCCATTATCGTTAAGGGCCTTTCACTAAGACCTATACCTGGTAACCCACCTCCAAGGATTGTAGAAACACCCTGTGGACTTTTAAATTCTATCGGCCTTGCCAATATTGGGGTAAATGCCTTTATAAAAGAAAAAATACCAGCTCTTCAAAACATTAGCGCCCCTATTATTGCAAATATATATGGGCATACTGTGGAAGAATATGCTGAGATAGCAAGAATAGTAGAAGATACTGAAAAAATCGCTGCTTTAGAGGTAAATATATCATGTCCCAACGTTGAGAAGGGAGGGATGAGCTTTGGAACAGATGCCTATACTGCCGCCACGGTAACAGAACATGTAAAAAATAACACAACCAAGCCGGTAATAGTAAAACTGACTCCTAATGTAACTGATATATCAATAATAGCCATGGCAGTCGAGTCTGCAGGGGCCCAGGCCGTATCAGCAACAAACACCTTGTTGGGCATGGCTGTTGACGTTTTTACAAGAAGACCAAGGCTGTCAAATATAGTAGGAGGATTATCCGGGCCTGCCATTAAACCGATAGCCCTCTATCTTGTTAACAAGGTAGCAGCTTCGGTAAAAATTCCTGTAATTGGTCTGGGGGGCATTATGGATTATAAGGACGCCCTTGAATTTCTGATAGTAGGCGCAAGTGCGATCCAGGTAGGCACAGGAACTTTTATTAATCCAGGAACGGCAATAGAAGTAGCGCATGGCCTTTATGATTATTGCTTGAGAGAAAAAATATACAACATTAACCAAATAACAGGTAGTCTGAAAAAAGGTGGAGAAAATAAATGAAAAAAGCTGAAATAGAAAAGATAAGTAAAATGCTGATCTCCAAGCCCAAACTTGTCTGGGATGAAATAGATAAAAAAGAAAAAGAAATAGTTTTCAATTTTGACAAAGAATATCAATATTTTTTGAATAAGGCTAAAACAGAAAGAGAGGCGGTTAGTGAAATAACCAGGATTGCCCTTGAAAATAATTTTTCAAAAAATCCTGGAAAAAATAACCCAAAGAAATTCATAAGGACATTTCAAGGGAAATCAATTGCCCTGTCTGTCTCCGGAAAAAGGGGAATAGATGAAGGCATCAACATAATTGTAAGTCATTTAGACTCGCCAAGGCTGGACCTTAAACAAAACCCCCTTTATGAGGATATTGACTTAGCCTTTATGAAGACGCATTACTACGGCGGTATAAAAAAATTTCAATGGCTCACCAGACCGCTTGCGATCCATGGGAGGGTAGTCCTGTCAGACGAGAGCTTTTTAGATATTGTCGTAGGAGAGGATGACTCTGACCCAGTGTTTACTATAGCAGATATTCTTCCGCACCTGGCAAAAAAAGTTCAGGATGATAAAAAGGTATCAGATGCATTTGTTGGAGAAAAGTTAAATCTCATAGTTGGCTCCCTGCCTTTTGGTGATCAAGATACCAAAGAACGGTTTAAACTGGCAGTGCTCAGTCTCTTAAATGAGAAGTTTGGACTTGTTGAGGAGGATTTTATAAGCGCCGAGATTGAGGTTGTTCCGGCTGGAACGGCACGAGATGTTGGATGGGACAGAGGACTTACAGGATCCTATGGTCATGATGATCGCTCATGTGTATTTACCAGTATGAAGGCTATGATGGACATAAAAAACCCAAATAAGACAACAGTTGTGCTCTTCTTTGATAAAGAAGAAATAGGCAGCGACGGGGCAACGGGCGCTAAATCAAGATTTCTAGAAAGTGTTTTGGCAGACATAATGATAGCAAACAACAAAGAACCCCTTTATCATGATATTCATAAAATTTTAATGAAATCAAGGGCCTTGTCAGCTGATGTAAATGGCGCCATTGATCCGGACTTCCAGGAAGTTCATGAGAAAAGAAATGCTGCCCGTCTTGGATATGGTCTTTGCTTAACAAAATTTACAGGATCGGGCGGAAAATATAGCGCCAATGACGCAAACGCAGAGTATGTAGGTTGGCTCAGGAATCTTTTTAAAAAGAGTAAAGTAGTATGGCAGACCGGAGAGCTTGGAAAAATTGACGAAGGCGGTGGAGGAACAGTAGCAAAATTTCTCGCCGTTTATGGAATGGAGGTTATAGACTGCGGTCCCGCAGTCCTCTCTATGCACTCTCCATTCGAAATAGCCCACAAGGGGGATATTTACATGACATATAAAGGCTACAAGGCGTTTCTTGAATCATAAAACAAATGGAAGGCGTTCACGATTCAAAGGTTCACATTTCAAAGGTTGATTGCTTTGCGATTTCCTACATCTTTTTGCTTTTAACTTCAGCATAAATTAGCTTGACGAATAGTAAGAATCCAATAAATTTTGCATTGGATTCAAAAACGAAGTCTTGCTTCAGAGAGTATATGTCATGACCCTAAATCAGTCTAATCTCAAACCTTTATCCGCCGTTCTTGTGGCGGGTTGGATCCCGCTTTCAGCGGGAAACGTTGAACCCGTGAACGGTTACATCAAATCTTATGTATTACTCGCAAACACCACATCTGGTGCACGTGCCAACATGACAGGAAGGAGATTCTATAGAGGAAAATGCAAGATTATATTCCTCCTGAAGGAAAGATTTTTTTACTTTATTGTCAATAAAATCCCATGGAAGTCTTTCGTTACAATCCTTATCCCTGTATACAAAATAATCTGGGTTGACATCTGAGGATCTCAGCGTTTGCTTCCAATTGCCTCCATTTTTATGTGTTGTTAAGAGCATCCTTCCAACACGCCTGTCGCCTACAGAAAGTAAGGTCTGAATATAGGACCATTTTGGTATATCAAAACTGACACTGACACCACCCTGTCCTGACAAGGCCTTCTTTAACACCCTTTGTTTTTCTTTAAGAGATTCAACTGTATCCATTGGTAACCACTGAAAAGGTGTAAACGGTTTTGGAATAAAACAATTAACGCTTAGTCTTATTCTTCCAATCCGTTTCCTGTGTCGGCTTTCCTTTATTATGTTGTGACGTATGGATTTAACCAGGTTAACAATAGCCTTTATATCCTCCCTTTTCTCAGTTGGAAGGCCAATCATAAAATAAAGTTTTATATGGAAAAAACCTGTCTTAGTGATAAGTATAATGGCATCAATAGTTTCCTCAATGGTAACCTTTTTGTTGATAACCCTCCTTAAGCGTTCGCTACCAGCCTCAGGAGCAATAGTAATGGTTTTCTGACCAATTTTTTTTAAGTTTTTCACTAAGCCTTCTGTCAATGAATCTGTTCTCATGGAAGATACGGAAAAATTTCCACCTTTCTCAATAATGAAACCGGTTATATCTTCTATACCCGGCACATCAGAGATTGATGGGCTTATAAGGCCTATCCTAAAATTCTCAGTCAAAATTTCTTTTAATGACTCAATGACAAGTTCTTTTCCTAATATTCTAGGCGGTCTATAGAAATATCCGGCGGCACAAAATCTACAAGAATAACCACAACCACGGTTCAATTCCACAAGGATAGTATCAGAAAACTCCGTAAGGGGGGTCACTATCCTTGACCTCAATACCGGTCCATTAAAGGGTATGTTCCTTACGACCTTCACTTTAGAGGGCAAAGAGGATACTAAAGGCTCAAAAGATGCTATTAATCCCTCGGAATTGTATTCTACATGAAAAAGAGACGGGCAATAAACGCCGGTTACATCCCTTGCAAGAACCTCGAGAGCCTCCCTTTTTCTAACCTCATATAACCGGAGACCAATGTATGCTTCAAAAAATTTCTCCAAAATCACCTCGCCCTCTCCGATTAAAAAGCAATCTATAAAATCGGCAAGGGGTTCAGGATTCATAAAGGTTGTTGCACCACCTGCTATGATTAAGGGGTGACGTTCTTCCCTGTCTTTACTCAAAACAGGAATCTTGCTCAAATCAAGTATTGAAAGGATATTAAGATAATCATTTTCAAAGGAAAGGGAAAACGCTAAAATATCAAATTTTGTGAGCGGGGCCTGCGATTCTAAAGAAAGGATGGGAGTTTTCGTCATTTTATAAATAGATAGCTCTTCTGTTTCAGGCAAAAATACCCTCTCTGATACTATATCAGTATTATCATTCAGTATTCCATAGACTGCCTGGAAACCAAGATTGGACATTCCAATGGAGTAATGGTTCGGATAAATCAGGGCTACAGATAACTTACCACCCCAATCCTTTTTTATTACCCCCCTCTCCTGCGACAGCCTTTTCCTGTGGAGAGTGGTTATTTTGTCCATCAATCTGCTTGCTTTCTTAAAAATGTAGGATAATCGAGGTCTTCCTTCTGGAAAACCCTATGAAATATCCCCTTCTTAGCAGGGTTTAAATCCTGGTTCTGCTGATATTTATCACTATTAGCTAAGCGTCTCTGGAATGTTGGCTTATCAAGATCCTCTTTTACTATTGAATTCCAATCTTCATTTACATCTTCAGAATCAATTCCCCGCAAGTTAATAACCTTTCTTTCCTTCTTATCGCCAATACCCGTGGCAATGACCGTTATGCGTATTTCATCGCCCATAGTTTCATCAAATACCATTCCCCATATAATCTCTGCACTGGCATGAACCTCATCTTTTATGAATGTTGATGCCTCACTTATTTCATCCATACTCATCTTAGTAGAACCTGTGATATTAATAAGCACGCCCTTTGCCTGATCAATTGAGATATCCTCTAACAACGGGCTATTAATGGCCATCTGAGAGGCCTCAATGGCTTTATTATCGCCGCTGGCTATACCTGTACCCATTATAGCAGTCCCCATCTTTTCCATAACTTTTCTAACATCGGCAAAATCAAGATTTATAAACCCAGGTATAATAATGAGATCGGATATTCCTTTAACAGCATAGAGTAGAACATCGTCAGCCTTTTTCATTAGCTCTAAAAAAGAGGTATCTTTATTCCCCAGCGCCTTCAGTCTTTGATTAGGAATAATGAGCAGGGTGTCAACCTCTTTTTTCAACTCCTCAATACCAAGCATAGCTGTTTACATCCTCTTGTCACCCTCAAAATCAAAGGGTTTTGTCACAACCCCTACTGTAAGGGCCCCGAGATTCTTGCTTTCCCTGGCAATTATTGGAGACGCCCCTGTGCCTGTTCCTCCTCCCATACCTGCGGTTATAAAAACCATATCTGCATCTTCTGCAGCAGCCCTAATTGACTCTACGCTTTCCTCTGCAGCCATCGCCCCTTTCTCCGGGTCTGCACCAGATCCCAGTCCATGGGTCATATTTGCACCTAATTGCAGTTTATTCAGGCAAGAGCTTACATCAAGGGCCTGTTTATCGGTATTTGTACTAATAAAATCTACCCCCTTCAGCCCAGCAGCAATCATATTATTAACTGCATTGCCTCCTGCGCCTCCGACGCCAAAAACCTTTATCTTGGCACTTGCGTTGCCTTCAACAAATTCATATCTCATGATTTCCCCCTTTCTTTATTTTCCGTTTTTACTAATTATTGTCTGACTATTTAAATGCTCACCCTGTCAGAGATGTTGCGGTTTTGGAAATTAACTATTGTGCATAAAAATAATTAATTATTTATTTCATCTAATTCTTGCTTAATCCCCATTAACAAACCACTTTTTCATTCTCGATATAACCTTGTTAAATATATTTGTATCCCGTATCCTGAATTTTTTTTCTCCCTGTTTGGAATTTACTCCATGGAGCACCAAACCAACTGCTGTTGAATACATCGGGCTGTTGATAATATCCTTTAGCCCTCCAATATCAATAGGATAACCAATCCTGGACGGCATATTGAAAATCTGTTCTACAATCTCCGGAACCCCTGGAAGAAGGGAAGAGCCACCGGTAGCAACGACACCGGAGATTACCAGATCGTCATAGCCTGACTTGATCATTTCCTGCTGAATAAGCTCGAAAACTTCTGCTACCCTAAGTTCTAAAATTTCTCCGAGCAATTCCCTACTTATAACTCTTGGCTTTCCCCCACCTACGCTGGGGACCTCAATAGTTTCATCCTTTCCAATGAGTGAACTAAGGGCACATCCGTACTTTATCTTAATCTTCTCCGCTTCTTTAAAGGGCGTCCTGATTCCAATAGCCACATCGTTTGTAAGATTATCACCGCCTAAGGCCAAAACAGATGTATGTTTAATAGAACCCTGGGAAAATATTGCCAGATCCGTTGTACCACCTCCAAAGTCTATTAATGCAACCCCTAGGTTTCTTTCCTCATCTGTAAGCACAGCCTCACTCGATGCAAGGGATTCAAGAACAATATCATAAACGTCCAGACCTGCCCTGTTTGCACATCTAATAATATTTTGAGCTGATGTAACCGCACCAGTTACAATATGGACCTTCACTTCAAGGCGAACACCAGACATTCCTGCAGGGTCACTAATACCTGCCTGGTCATCAACGATAAATTCCTGGGGCAAGGTATGTATGACCTCTCTGTCCATGGGTATTGCAACTGCCCTTGCCGCATCAATCACTCTCTCTATATCACGTTTACTTACCTCCCTGTTCTTTAAGGCTATGACCCCGTGGCTGTTAAAACCTTTTACATGACCTCCGGCAATTCCGGCAAACACCGAGCTGATCTCACACCCAGCCATTGTCTCTGCTTCTTCTACGGCCTCTTTAAT
>CBFDCD010000062.1:0-9799 GCA_965603225.1 uncultured bacterium | reverse complement strand
CCTAAAATCATATTAGAGAGGCTTCAAATAAAGCCATCCGATCTTGAACGAGAGTTTGCAACTCTCCGGCATATGGAGAAGGTAAGGGGTGAACTGCGGGAGGGAAGGAAAATACTCTGCCTATGGTAACGTATTTACGTAAATGTCGGGCCTTCAGGTCGTATCATCGAAAAAAAGGTGGTAGCTATCTCATCATTGCCCCTAGAAATTAAAAATACAGGAAAATTAAATGGATAAAGAAACTTTTACCCCGCCTGATAAAAATGGCATAATAAAGGCACTTCCTCCTGAGCTATCAGAAGAAAACTTGCTGAGACTTAAAAAATTTGGTTTCTTAATGTTCTTGTATGACTTTGCCCAAGATTATTTTGTTCGGCCGCGACTCCATAAGGCCGATTCACAACGTCACCATCAAATATTGAACGACCTGATTTCACCGATAAAGGAGTCACGTGTTCTTGATATTGCCTGCGGCACAGGGGGCGCAATTATTCACTATGATAGCAGTAACGAATATACCGGTCTTGATCTGTCATATTCCATGCTTAAACAGGCTGTTAAAAAGGCGAAAAAGAAATCTTTTCAAAAATTCAGGTTAATTCAGGGAAACGCTGAAGAGCTTCTTTTAGGAAACGAATTCTTTGAGTTCGTTTTAATGGATACAGCCCTGCATATGATCCCGAAATATAAACTTGCTATTAAAGAAGTGGCGAGGGTGCTAAAGAAAGGGGGCTTATTTGTATGCAGTACGCCTGTTGTTGGAATAAGCAAAAATTTTGATGCTACATGGAATAAGATTTCAGATAAACGGGGCCTTCATTCTTTTACTGAAGATGATATTAAAGAGGTCTGCTCCCATAATGGTATAATATACAGTCATTATGCAACAAACGGCGGTGTACTTTATTTCCAGGCACAAAAAAGGGATTGACACAATAATAGGGCAAGCACACCGGAAACATCGCAGCAGTGTTACCAATCTATCCGGTTTCCTCGAATTTTATTGGTTTAAAGGCTTACGCAGGTGGCAGGCTGCTATTGCCATCCTTTACCCGATCACACTCAACAATCTCTTTTTATTTCCTACGAAACCCCGTGAACAATGGAACGAATTGCAGACATTTGCATACATATTCCATTGAAAAGCCTTTTTAGAGATTGCAGCAGGTAACCATAAGGAACATTACATATGACTACAATAAGCCATATAAGCAGCGCAAGGAATCGGCAAAAAGATTAAAACGTAAGACACCGTGGTTTTAAAATAATGCAAAAAGCCTAAAAAATGTTACTTGCTGAACATATTGAGGTTCTTCACCCCCTTTACTTGCCTAAAGGTAGCGCCTTCTGTGATTGAGCGAATAGTTTTCTCAGAATCAACTACCATTGATCCCCCTATAACATCTATGCCGTAATCAAACAGGACTGGTGAAAGAGGGCTTGTAGGCCCTACCATGACAATAAATTTATCCTTACACAGGTTCAGCAATTTTTCTATAGTGTGGTTTATAAATGCAGTCCCTGTAAGTCCTACAACATCAGCCTTTGGTAGAATTTCTTCTGAGGCATCTTCCGGAAAATCTCCCTCCTGAGGATTTTGCTCAATGACAAAGAGTTCTCGTGCTATTTTTTTTAGCTTAGGTACCCACGGAAAATGACCTACTATTGCTATATTCTTATTCTCCCCTTTTGCAGCTAAAATATCAAAGGCGTTTTTCTCCACACATCTGTCTTCATCAATATCTATCAGGGAGTTAATGGCTGCCATTCCAATAGATGCCTCAAGAAGACTGTCTGATCTGGCATATTCAATTAGTTCTAACGATGACTTGCCCCTGAGCATTCCCGGATCTCTAACTATTTTGTGAGATGGGTGTCCCTCATGAAGGGTAGATGCAAGTCCGCAGTTTTCAGTAATAACGGCTGTCCAGAATACACATGTATAGACCTCTCTCACGGTTATATCTTTTTTAACATCAGAAATTAAATCATTTAAAATTTTCATCTTAAAACCCCTGACTGGCTATATTTAATACAGAAGTATTACCTATAAAAACATTAATGGTCACTTAAAATCTCAATATTTTTCTTTAGGGACATAATTAAACTTGCACGTGAATCTTCCCATATATAGCAGAAAAAAAATCCTGAAAATTTTATACCACATTATACCGCAAAAAACATAATTAGATTTTTTTCTACTTTCTTTTGAACTGCATTACGATAAAGTCCAAAAAATATTAAATAATAATGGTTTCTTCATCTTTTCTATTGAGATATAAACAAGAATGTTCTAAAAGGAGAATCTTGAATTTTTTAAATCTTTATTTTTTGAAAAATGTAATTAAAATAGCCATAGAAGCATCTGTTTGAAGACTGCAAATTGAACAAAAATTACAGATAAGGAAAAATTAAAAACATGTTGCAAAACGAAAGTTCAGATAATTCCCAAACAACCTATTCTTCTTATTTTATTATTTCAGTTTCACTCTTCATAACATGCCTCATTACTGCCAATATCACTGCAGTCAAATTAATCAGTGTTTTTGGTTTGGTTATGCCGGCGGCAATAATTATCTTTCCAATCAGCTACATCTTAGGTGATGTATTCACAGAGGTTTATGGCTACAGGCAGGCCAGAAGAGTCATCTGGCTGGGCTTTTTTAGTAGTTGTAGTTTATATTGGGCTGGTAATACCGGCTGCATCATTTTGGGACGGTCAGGCATCCTATGAACGTATCCTTGGCTACACTCCCCGCATTCTTGCTTCCTCATTTCTGGCATACCTAATTGGTGAATTCTCCAACTCGTTTGTCCTTGCAAAGATAAAAATAGCAACAAGAGGGAAATGGCTTTGGGTCAGAACTATAACCTCCACTCTCATTGGACAGGGATTGGATTCCCTCATTTTTATTACTCTATCATTTGTCGGGACTATGCCAGCGGAAGCATTGCTTTTAGCTATACTTACGCAGTGGATTGTGAAATCTCTTTATGAGGCCATAGTAACGCCGATAACCTATAAGGTAGTTAATTTTCTGAAAATCCATGAAGGGCTTGATGTATATGATTATGATACTAATTTTAGCCCTCTGTCATTTTCCAGGCAGTAAGTTAGTTTTAATAAAAAAAGGGTATCTATTCAGCCACTAAGGCACTAAGAAAAGATTGATATCAATACGCCACATATCAAGCAGGTATATTAATGAAATAATTCCATAATCTTAGTGGCTTAGTGACTTTGTGGCCATATACCTGAGTAACAAAAAAGGAAACAATAAATTGAGCAAAGGCAATAAATTAGAAGCATATATGGCCTTAAGTTCTGCCATGCTATTCTGGGGTCTTTCATTTGTGGCCACTAAGCTCGCGCTGGAAAGTTTCTCCACATTTACCCTTGTGTTTATCCGTTTTGCCCTGGCATCTTGCATATTTTTGGCCTTAATATTAATGCGGGGGTTCCCCCGGTTTACGGCAAAAGATCACATGAAGATTTTTTTAATGGCCTTTTTTGAGCCAGGCCTGTACTTTGTCTTTGAAACTATTGGTTTGCAGCATACCTCAGCCCCAAAGGTGGCCTTGATTATTGCAACAATACCAATAGTCGTGATGATATTGTCTACCTTTTTGTTGAGAGAGCGGAGCAGCGCTATGAACCTCTTTGGCATGGCTGTGTCAATTGTCGGAATTTTTGTTTTAATAAGTGGAGATTTAAAGGGAAATTGGGAATTTGGCGGAAGCTTTTTAGGTGACCTTTATGTTTTCGGGGCTGTGATTTCGGCGTCCCTCTATATAGTCTCTGCAAGACATTTAGGTAAAAAGCATTCAGCATTTGATTTTACAAGTATGCAGATAATCTATGCAGCATTACTGTATATACCTGCATTCATCTGGGAGTTTCCAGATATGCTCTGGTCAGATATCAGTATCCGATCACTTTGGGCCCTCGCTTTTTTGGTGCTGTTTGCAACGGTTAGTGGATTTTTATGTTACAATTATGCACTCACTAAAGTGGCTGCTACCAAGGCAGCGGTTTTCATCAATGGTATTCCGGTTATCACTTCAATAAGCGCCTGGTTCCTGTTAGGAGAAACCCTGAATATCATACAGGGTTTAGGTGGAATTATCGTATTGTTAGGCGTATTTTTGACCAATATTTATGATGTTGGAGAGACCTCATACAAGTCAGAGCCTGTTGCCATAAAATTATAGTTTATTCGATGTCCAGTTTATTCTTTTTTAAAAAAAATTATCTTAACATAGTTTTATGCTTGCTTAGCATCGTAATGGTTACATTTGGTATTGCCTACAATAACAACATTATATTTATTATTGGGCTTATATTAGTAATCGGGTGTTACATTCTTATAAGAAAAAGATTAAAAGAATACGCTCGTAAACTTTAGTTTATTACCTTTTTCCAGGCATGATGCATCATTGAAAAAGCGTTGCAGTTTTTAATGACCAAACGAAAAGCCCAATCGGTCTTTAAGGAAATTTTATAGGCTAATCAATATCAATAATTTCAAAGCCAGGCAGTGGATTCAGGACAAAAACCTCATCAGGTACCGGGCCGTTTACCTCAAAATTTTTATATTTTATTTTTATCTGCCTATTCCTTTTTTCCTCTACTATCTCAATCAGTAATGGTGAATAACCGGAAGTCATTTTCCTGAATTTAGATAAGGTAATTGTAATCTCTTTCATTGGAAAATAAACAGATTTTGGGAAAACAGGCTTAGAGGAAAAACGGATTATTTCTACAACTTCACTATTGTTGTTTAAAAGGGCAATTTCGTTCGACTCTAACCGGACTGCCCTCTCTGCCTCGTCTAATACAGGCAATCTACCGGCTAATATACCCCAGATAGATTTAGGATCAAGGTCCAGCAGGAAAAGCTGATCAATATTTAGAGAGCCGCCGTGACCCCGAAAAAATCTTTTTTCCATTAGAGATAGTACGGAAATATCTCTGTCATCAATTACTATATGAAAGAGTGGCTTTCCCCAAATATGAGTAATTTCAATCCTTGTCTTAAATGGCCTTTTCCCAACAATAAACAAATTGGATTCTAATTCACCCTCCTCGCCTTCAAAGCTTATCTTTCCAATTCCCTGAAAGCTGTCTATCTCTTCATTTTGTTCCCTCAGAGAAGATACAAGCTGGGAAGCATCTTCCTTAAAAAAGGGCTTAGTTTCAGGAGACTGCCTGAGCGAAGAGCATCCAATGGGTAGGGTTATGATAAAAATGATCAGATATGCTATATGATTGTTCCATTTTTTCTCAGGAATCAAGAGTTATCACCACTAAGTTCTCTTTCAATGTCCTTAATTTTTTTATTGAGCCTATCTTTTTCTGCATCCTTTAAAGAAAGTGTGCTTTTGTAAATCTTTAAGGCATTTATGAAATCACTCATTTTAAAATAAACATCACCTAAATGTTCGCTAATAGAAGGATCTTCGGGTGCTAATTTAATAGCCTTTTTTAATTCTATAATTGCCTTATCATAGTATCCTTTCTTAAAATATAACCAGCCAAGACTATCGATTATGAAGCCTGCATTGGGCCGGTTTTTTATCGCCTTTTCAATTAATTCTTGTGCCCTGTCAAGGTGGATTCCTTTGTCAGCATAAGTATAACCAATATAGTTAAGTGCTTCTGCATGATTGGGCTCTATCTTTACAACCATCTCCATGCGTTTTAAGCATTCTTCATTCTTATCCAATTTATCCAGCACAATCCCGAGCCTAAAGAGAAGGTCGATATTATTTTCATTATACCTCAGGCCATCCTCCAACGTATCTTTAGCGCTTAGATAATCCTCCTTTTTTTCATAGACAGATTCGAGCATTAAGTAAAGCTCAGGCTTATCCCTTTTTTGATTTATTGTTTCTTTGAGAAGTGTTATTGCTTGATCGGATTTTTCTTGTTTTTCTAAAATATACGCCATATGAATTCTGGCGCTTACAGATTTTTCACTATCTAACTTTATGAAATTAAAATTTTTATAGGCATTTTCTAAATCTCCACTCTCCTCCATGGCCGCCCCTAAATAATATCGGGCCTCTTGGTCATCAGGCCATACAGACAATATTGATTTGAATTCCGATATAGATTCATTGAATTTATCGCGTCTCAGATATATAAGGCCTAATCTCTTTCTTTCTACGTCACCAGGATCTATTATTTTTTTTATTTCATTAATATATTTCTCTGCAAGTTCATCATAACCGGAATCGTAATAAAGCTCTATCAGCCTTTCCCTGGCTATTATGTTCGACGGATAGAGATTAAGTATTTTTTTATAGGTAATTAATGCAGTATCAGTTTCATCTACTTTGCTGTACAGCTCAGCCAGTTCAAAAAGGACAGGAGCGAATTCTGAATTAATATCAAGAGCCTTAAGAAATGTCTTTTTTGCCTTGTCATATTCCTTAAGCTCCATGTATGTCTTGCCCTTGTAATAATAGGCCATTAATAGCTCAGGTTCATTTTCAATAAGGATCGATAGCTCTTCTAATGCAGTATCAAATTTTTTTAGCCTGATAAGATGGGCAATTAGATAAAGTCTTATATCTTTATTTGATGGGTCGCTGAAAAGTATTTTCCTGTACTGGGAAACAGCCGAATCAAATTTCTCAAGCCGGGAATAAATATCTGCCAACAACTCTCTGAACCTAAGATTATCAGGTTCTATATCAACTGCCCTTTCAGCATAATTAAGGCCTTCTTCCACCTTTCCATTTTCAACAAGTACATATACCAGTTTTGCGAGCAGGTACGCTGAATCTTGATCATGTTGGATGGCATCTTTTAAATAAATTTCAGCCTCATTATATGAATCATTATTTAAGGCTATGCAGGCTAATGTGTAGTTTTTATAGGCGTAATAGAGGTGATTGTTCTCAGGTGTTTCAGTAGGGGTATAGTCTTTTTTAGAAGAGGATTTTTTCTCTACACCGCTGCAGGATATGACGATTACCATTGCAAGGAGCGATAAACAGCGAAACAGATTTTTAAATTTTTTATTCATCTAATAAATCAAAAAAATTTTCTTCAAAACTTTCTATGTTCGCCATTAACCATGCTTTGGTCTTTTTAAGGATTTTTTCCTGTATCTGGCGAATCCTTTCTCTTGATATACTATATTTATCTCCAAGTTCTTGGAGCGTCATAGGTTCTTCAGCCAATATTCTGCTATCAAATATATCCCTATGTTTTTCGGAAAGTGTGTTTCTATACTCCTCTAATTTTTCACGAAGCAATTTCCTCCTCTCCTTGAGAGATACCTGTTTATGAAGATCCATATCCTGTGATGGTAGAAATGAGCTGTAAGGCTGGCTGGAATCCTCCTTGACCGGTGCGTCAATGGAAACCTCCCAAGAACCTAACCGCTGTCCCATCTCGATAATTTCATTTTTCTTTACATCTAACCGTTCTGCTAAAAGTTTTGGCTCAGGTTCGTAACCTAAGGCCAAAAGCCTGTCTTTTTCCTTTGCAAGATTAAAAAAAAGTTTTCTCTGGGCCTGGGTAGTGCCGATCTTGACCAGCTTCCAATTCTCCATAATAAATTTGAGAATATAGGCCTTTATCCAAAACGAGGCATAATATGAAAACTTGATTCCCTTATAGGGATCAAATTTTTTTACTGCCTGCATCAAGCCGATATTTCCCTCTTGAATCAAATCCATAAGGTTTTTCATCCAATGCTTATGAAAATCCATTGCAATTTTCACCACTAATCTTAGATTCGCTAAAATAAGATTATGGGCGGCATCTTTGTCGTCTTCTTTCCTATACTTAATGGCAAGGGCTATCTCTTCCTCTCTACTGAGCAGTTTGTATTTCCTTACTTCCCATAGATACATCTGCAAAGGATCGTAGGAGACTAAAGCCCAATTCGTCTTCTCCTTTGGAACAGGTCTCAAATCCTGTTCGCTTTTTTTCTGCAGACTTTGTTGCCCTTTAGGCTTATTCATATTTTTTTTTGTTTCTTTATCAGCCATATCTCTACAATAAATATACTGGAAGAAAATTCAGACCTTTTATGATAAGGTAAATCATGCACCATAAATATCAACTATGCAGTATTTCTTTTTTCCTGCACGGAGGAGAATAGCATTATCCTTTAAATTATCCGTCCCGACTATTGTATCAAAAGTAGGCACCCTTTTTCCATTAATATATGCACCACCCTGAGATATCAACCTTCTTGCCTCACCCCTTGTTTTGCATAAACCTGCATTCGTTAACAGTATATAGGCATCTATGCCCTTGTCTAATTCTTCATAGGTTATTTGGTAAGATGGCGCTCCCTTAAAATCATCTATGACCTTTTTACTAAAAAGCTGTAAGGAGGTATTCTTAGCCTTATTCGCCTCCTCTTTACCGTGGCATATTTTGGTGGCCTCATAGGCCAATACATTCTTTGCCTCTCTTAGATGTTCCCCTCCTTTGGAGGTAAGTTTTTCTATTTCATCCATTGGCAGGAAGGTAAAATGGGAGAGAAATCTTTTTACATCTCTATCATCTATATTTATCCAATACTGGTAATATTCATAGGGCGATGTAAGTTCATGATCAAGCCATACTGCTCCGCTTTGTGTTTTCCCCATCTTAGAACCATCAGCAGTAGTGATAAGGGGGAAAGTTAGGCCCTGTATAGCATAACCCTCTATTCTCCTTGTAAGGTCAGCGCCTGCTAAGATATTTCCCCATTGATCATTTCCTCCCATTTGCAAAAGGCAGTTATAATTTTTTGATAGATACCAGAAATCATAGGCCTGAAGTAGCATATAGTTGAATTCTAAAAAACTAAGACCAGTCTCCAATCTTTGGCGATAACTTTCAGCCGTCAACATACGGTTTACACTGAAATGCCTGCCTATGTCCCTTAAAAAGTCTATATAATTCAGCGGCGTCAGCCAATCAGCATTGTTAAGCATAAGGGCACTTTCATTGCTGAAATCTAAAAAGTTAGACAACTGGGCCTTTATCCCTTCAGCATTGCTGTTTATTTCCTCTCTTGTCATAACCGGTCTGGCCTGATCCTTACCACTTGGGTCACCTACAAGGGCTGTGCCCCCACCAACAAGGGCTATTGGCCTGTGGCCTCCCCTCTGCATATGCGCCAGTGACATAATAGGTAGCAAGCTTCCAATATGCAGGCTTTTTGCAGTCGGATCAAACCCGATATAACAGCTAACAGGTTTGTCTAAAAGTTGTCTGAGCATATTTTCATCAGTAACCTGCTCAACAAATCCTCTCTCCTGAAATATATCATATACGTTTCGCAATTAATTTCCCCTTTGTCTTTAAGCATAAGACCTTATGGTCTCTTAAAATCCCTCTTTCTATCTTATAAATACCCTTGCTGGCCAAAAAACAGTCCATAAAACACTTCCAACGAAGTCGTTTTATTTATATGGTGCTTTTATGGAGCAAATCAATAAATAACAGTATCTATCTCTTACCTTGATAACATATAGAGGGCAGGAGAGTTTTTCTTCTGCTCCCGGGCTGGTCTTTTCAAGGACTTATCCGCAGGGGACACTTGCCCCCTCCGCATTCCCGTTCTTGAAGGGTTAAGAAAGAATCACTTACATCCATCATTATAAAATAATTCGAAGGAGAGTTTAACGTTCAAGGACCGGGCTGCGGACTCCCCCACTGATAAATCCCGAAAAGACAGCGCCCTCCGACAGTCGCATCAGAAAAAACTCTCCTTTGATGTTCCTCTTATCATTGAGCTGTTAGGTTTTTATAGTAGTGCGTATGTATATACGTCATTACTTTTTC
>CBFDCD010000061.1:0-9935 GCA_965603225.1 uncultured bacterium | reverse complement strand
CGGTTACTGACTGCTTTGAACCTGGTTCTACCTTAAAGTCATTCCTTATGGCCGCCGCACTGGAAGAGGGCATAGCTAAAACAGAATCTGTTTTTAACTGTGAAAACGGGCATTACGCTATTGGAAAATATATTATACACGATAGCAAACCGTATGGGATGCTGAATGTAAGTGAGATAATAAAATTTTCCAGTAATATAGGGGCAATAAAGATTGGTCAGAAACTGGGGGCAGAGAGGTATTATGATTATTTGAAGAAATTTGGCTTTGGCAAACATACTGGAATAGATTTGCCAGGTGAAAGAAAAGGCAATATGAGGCCTGTTAAATCCAGGAGCACCATTGGACTTAATAATATGTATTTCGGTCAAGGCATTTCAGTTTCTCCACTCCAATTGATAATGGCTTTTGGTGCAATTGCTAACGGCGGACACCTTATGAGGCCATATTTGGTAAAATCTATAGTTGACCAAAAGGGAGAGACTATACGGGAATTTTATCCCATGATCAAAGAAAATGTCATATCACCTGAAATAGCAAGAGAGGCACGGTCTATACTTATGGGCGTGGTGCAAAAGGGAGGAACTGCAATGAGGGCGGCTATAAAGGGATATTCTGCGGCAGGAAAAACAGGGACTGCGCAAAAGGTAGATCCCATAAAAAAGAGTTACTCGGAAAAAAAATTTGTAGCTATCTTTGGAGGTTTTGTGCCTGCTGATTCTCCAGAATTAGCCATCCTTGCTGCACTTGATGAGCCGAAGGGTAAACCCTATGGGGGGCTTGTAGCGGCTCCGGTTTTTAGCGAGGTTGGTTATTGGACTCTCAACTATCTCAATATAACCCCTGTACTAAATTACAATGCTGAGGGTGAAAAAGAGGAAGTTAAAAAAAAATATATCAACCATAAATTAAAAGAGATAAAGGCAGGTATGCTTAAACCTGAAGGACCTGGAATAATGCCTGACTTAAAAGGGCTTGGCATAAGGGAGGTTTTGAGGGAGGCAAAAAGGTTGGGTGTGAAGGTTATTGTTGAGGGAAGCGGACTGGCCGTAAAACAAAGTCTAGAACCTGGCTTGCCTTTAGATAACGAAATTGTATTAAGCGTAACATTTAAACCGCCTTGTTAAGGAAAAAGTAATTGTTCACGGTTTAAAGTTCGGAATGGGGCTTATTAATAATACATTTTTTTAATAAGATATTTAAAGGTGAACCCAGAATCTGTGAACAAGTACAGGAAAAATTTGTCATTAACAATGGAATCATAAGGGGCAACCATTAGTGAGAAGCTGACATGAGACTTGATTACCTATTAGAGGGTATTGATGTTTTAGAGAGCCATGGGAGGACAGACATTGACATTAAAGGTCTCACTAATGACTCTCGTGCAGTTAAACAGGGTCACCTGTTTGTTGCTGTTAAGGGATGGAATCAAGATGGGCACAGGTATTTATCCAATGCCATTCAAAATGGCGCGCATGGATTAGTCGTAGAGAAGATAGAGGAAATCCATAGGGATACAACCATCATCCGTATTGCTGATACAAGGGCAGCCCTTTCTGAGATGGCCGCAAAATTTTATAATTATCCTGCCAGTGACATGAAACTTATAGGTATAACTGGAACTAATGGAAAAACAACTACAAGTTATCTCCTTGAGTCGATTATGAAAGAGGCAGGGATTCATGCAGGTGTTATAGGGACAGTCAATTACAGGTTTAATGATAAATCTTTTGGTGTGTCATTAACAACACCTGAATCAACTGATTTAATGAAAACTTTGCGGGAGATGAAAGACGCAGGTGTAACCCATGTTGTTATTGAGGTGTCATCCCATTCTCTTGATCAGGGAAGAACAAGGGGCCTAAACTGGGCAAGGGCATTATTTACCAATTTTTCCAGGGATCATCTGGATTATCACTCAACAATGGAAGATTATTTTAAGGCAAAATCCCTGCTTTTTAGCTCATTAAGAGTTGATGATGGCAGCCAACAGATTAAAGCAATTATTAATATGGATGACCCTAAGGGCAGGGTATTAGAAAAGATGACAAAAGTCCCTGTTGTTAGTTATGGAGTTGATTGCAACTGTATGATTATGGCTGTTGATATTGAATCGAATATTAGGGGATTACAATTAAGATTAGTGACACCAACAGGGGATGTATCGTTAACCTCTATGCTTTTAGGGAGAATAAATGTCTATAATATTCTTGCAGCTGCTTCTGTTGCTTACAGTATTGGCGTGGACCTGGAAACTATTTCAAGGGGAGTAAAGAAACTCGCCCTTGTTCCAGGTAGGCTTGAGTATGTAAAAAATAAAAGAGGGGTTTCGGTGTTTGTTGATTATGCCCACAGCCCTGATGCCCTTGAAAAGGTTCTTCAAACTTTAAAACCTGTTTCAAGTGGGAGACTGATTGTAGTATTTGGCTGTGGTGGAGACAGGGATAAGGGGAAGAGAATACATATGGGCAGGGTTGCAGGAAAAAACAGCGATATTGCCATAATTACGTCTGATAACCCCAGGGGAGAGGATCCGGAAGAAATCATTGATGGAATTGTGCCTGGCGTTAAAGAATCAGGATTAGAGAGGATAGACCTAAGCCTGGCGCAAGAGAAAAAGGGTTATGATATTTTATCGGATAGAAAGAAGGCTATTCATAGTGCAATTAATTACGCCAGAAAAGGAGACATTGTTTTAATCGCCGGCAAGGGCCATGAGAATTATCAGATTATTGGCAGCAGAAAAAAACACTTTAACGATGTTATGGAGGTGACCTTAGCCGAAGTATGACAAAGAGAGGGGCATGAGATTATAAGGGATTTATGTGAATTCGTCAGGTAAGGAAATTAAATGTGCGCTGAATGGGGAAAATTACCGGTTAGAGAGTTAGCGTCTGCCATAAGAGGCAGTCTGATATCCGGTCTCGAAGATATGGCGGTAAGAGGGCTTTCAACGGATACGAGAAAATTGGGTGTCGGAGATATTTTTCTGGCGCTGAGAGGGGAGAATTTTGATGGCCACAATTTTTTAAGAGAGGCAGTGAATGCAGGGGCTGACGGTGTAATTGTGGAAAATGATACAGTGAAATCTGAGGAATTTTCAGGAAAAAATTTTACGGTAATCACCGTTCCATCGACGCTGAAGGCCTTAGGCGATTTGGCGTTGTGGTGGAGAAGGGAATGGGGCAAGAAATTAATAGCCATAACCGGGAGCAACGGTAAGAGCACAACAAAGGAGATGACCGCCTCAATCCTCTCAAAACAGGTGCCTACCATGAAAACACCTGGAAATTTCAATAATCTCATTGGATTACCTTTAACCATTCTGTCTTTAACATCAGGGCATAACATGGCGGTTTTGGAGATGGGAATGAATAGGGCCGGTGAGATTGGCCGGTTAACACAGATTGCTAACCCTGATATTGGAGTTATAACGAACATTGCAGGTGTACATTTAGAGGGTTTAGGGGATTTAAGCGGGGTAATTAAAGCAAAAGCAGAGCTTCTTGAAGAGATGCACAGCGGAACAATTGCGATTTTAAACGGAGACGATAATGCAACAGAACAGTTAACCTCAGTGTTTCAGGGGAGGGTTATTAACTTTGGTCTGGGAAAGATGAACAGTATAAGGGCGGAAGATATAAAGAGGACTGGAGAGCATGCCCAATCCTTTGATATTGTTTTTGATAAAGAAAGGGTTCCGGTGAGTATAAATCTTCCTGGTGTCCATAATATTATGAACGCATTAGCCGGGGCGGCAGTAGCCCATTGTTTATCAGTATCAAGTGAATCAATTGTTCAGGGTTTGGCAGACTTTAAACCCCTTAAAGGTCGATTTCAGGTGATTGTTTTAAATGGAGGTATACAACTTATTGATGATACTTATAATGCCAACCCTTCGTCTTTAAAGGCGGCTATTCAGGAAATTAAGAGCCTTACAAAAACAGGCCTTTTAGTAGGGCTTGGAGAGATGATGGAGTTAGGCAAGGAGGCATCACTCTTGCATTTTAATGCAGGCGAACTCGTAGCTGATGCCGGAGTAAAATTTTTTGTTGCTTTAGGCAAACATGGTCAGCAGCTTATTGAAGGGGCATTCAAGGGAGGTCTTGCAAAGGCACAAACCTGCCTCGCAACCAGTCATGGAGAAATGTTTGATATGATCAAGGCCAATGTGAAGGAGGGAGATACTATTTTTCTTAAGGGATCCAGGGGAATGGCCTTAGAAAATGTTGTGCAGGCCATTAAAGATTATTTTGGGGTGAGTAAAGACAGGATAGGGCTAAACAATTGATAAAGTTAACAGCAACCGTTTACAGCAAACAGTGAACGGCTGCAGGCACCATAAAAGGTAAAATGTTATATAAACTGATCTATATTTTTCATACAGATTACTCCTTTTTAAATGTATTCAGGTACATAACCTTTAGGACTATCTATGCAACCCTGACTGCCTTATTTATTTCCATGGTCCTTGGGTACTGGATTATTCCACGGTTAAAAAAACTCCAAATAGGCCAGTACATCAGGGAGAATGGACCTCCTGATCATCAGCGTAAGACAGGTACCCCTACCATGGGCGGATCCTTTATATTAATTGCTGTTACTGTATCTGTACTGCTTTGGATGGAGATGAAATGCTTTTATATCTGGCTGGTTCTAATTGTTACTGTTTTATTTGGGGCCATTGGATTTTTAGATGATTATCTCAAGGTAATAAGAAAGAGCAGCAAGGGCCTCACTCCATGGAGTAAATTTTCCATGCAGGTTGGAATAGCCTTTTTTGCTGGATTAATATTGCACCGTTATACAGGTTTTGATTCAAGTCTCAGCTTTCCTTTTTTTAAAAATTTTATGCCGGATTTAGGGATTGCTTACATATTTCTCGTTATTTTGGTTGTAGTAGGGGCATCAAATGCGGTTAATCTAACAGACGGTCTGGATGGACTTGCCATAGGTCCTATAATTATTGCCTTTCTGAGCTATCTAATATTTTCTTATCTTGCAGGGCATATTAAGATTGCAAACTACCTGCAAATTCCATATGTGAGGGGGGCTGGAGAGCTTACTGTGCTTTGCGGTGCTGTAGTAGGAGCAGGAATGGGTTTTCTATGGTACAACACCTATCCTGCGCAGGTATTTATGGGAGATGCAGGCTCCCTTTCTTTAGGAGCTGCCTTAGGCATGATTGCTATTATCTGTAAACAGGAAATAACACTGATTATTGTTGGAGGGCTTTTTGTAGTCGAGGCCCTGTCAGTGATTATCCAGGTGATATATTTTAAAGCTACAGGAGGGAGGCGATTTTTCAAAATGGCACCCCTTCACCACCACTTTGAACTAAAGGGCTGGCCTGAGCCAAGGGTTACAATCAGGTTCTGGATTGTTGCTATTATGCTAGCCCTGCTTTCAGTGAGTACACTTAAGTTGAGGTAATTAGGTGAAAACAGCTAAGGGTAAGATAAAAATTGAAAAGAATGTTTTAGTGGTAGGCCTTGGCGAAAGCGGATTGGCAACGGCACAGTGGCTTATTAAACAGGGGGTTGCAGTAACCGTTAGCGAAAGAATGGGAGAGTCTGATTTAAAAAGAGATATCTTAGATAATTTATTACGAACAGGGGCCAGGCTTGAACTTGGCGGCCATAATGTGGAGACATTTACAAAGACGGATTTGATTGTCGTAAGCCCAGGCGTGCCTCTCAATATTGAACCGCTTGTTAAGGCCAGACAGCAAGGGATTCCTGTTATAGGTGAGATAGAACTTGCCTGTAGATACATAAAATCAAATATAATAGCGGTAACAGGCACAAATGGTAAATCAACGGTTGTTACGTTAATGGGGAATATACTACGGAAGGCTGGGAAAGAGGTCTTTGTTGGCGGAAATATAGGGCGCCCTTTAATTAATTATATAGGTGGAGACCAGAAGGCTGACTATATTGTGGTAGAGGTGAGCAGCTTCCAGCTTGATACCATCAAGGATTATTTTTCCCCATTACTGTCTGTTATATTGAATATTAGCCCGGACCACCTTGACAGGTATGAAGATTACAATGCCTATGCAAGGTCTAAAGAAAGAATTTTTGAAAATCAGGGACTGGGTCAAAACCTGATTTTAAACGATGATGACATGTGGCTAAAGAAATTAGAACCAGCCAATGGGGTTACCGTATACAGGTATGGGTTAACCAATAAGAAAGGAAGGCATGCATTTTTAGATAATGGATATGTGTTTGTTAAACTACCGGATGAAGATCTCATTAAATTAAGTTTTAATAATCCAGCATTGCCTGGCGATCATAATAAGGAAAATGCAGCGGCAGCTGTTTTGGCATCGGCAGTGCTAAAGATACCCCCATCTGCAATACAACTTGCCGTTGATGACTTTCATGGATTGCCCCACAGGATTGAGTTTGTAGATACATTGAAGGGTGTTGCATTTTACAATGATTCAAAGGCCACAAATATAGATGCTGCAATAAAATCTATTAACAGTTTTTCATCCCAAATTGTTTTGATAGCTGGAGGCAGGCATAAAGGCAGTGATTATAATCATCTTGTTGAGTCAGCATCTGACAGGGTCAAGAGTGTGATTTTATTGGGGGAGGCAAGTGATATATTAGCAGAGTCCTTTAACATGAAGATACCTTGGATTAAAGCAGAGAATATGACTGAGGCTGTGTATTTAGCTTTCAATAAGACAGATAAAGGAGATGTAGTTCTTCTTGCCCCGGCATGCTCGAGTTTTGATATGTTCAAGGATTATAAACAGAGGGGAAATGTTTTCAGGAAGGCCGTTGAGAGGTTGAAGAATGATTGGCAAAAGTGAAGATAAATACAGCTATGATCCCTTTATTTTGATTACTGTTTTATTGCTGATTGGAATTGGATTGATTGCAGTTTTTAGTGCCAGTTCAATTCTTGCTGAAAAAAGATACGGAGATCAATATTTTTACCTGAGGAAGCAGATTATGTTTTGCCTTTTAGGCCTCTTGTTTATGATATCGGTAAAGAATATCAACTACTTAGTATATAAAAAGTTAACATACTTTTTTTTAGGCCTTAGTCTGCTGTTAATGGTTTTGCTTTTTATACCTGGTATCAAGACAAAAATAGGCGGCGCCTATAGGTGGATTAGATTGGGGTTTATTTCTATTCAGCCATCAGAGGCGGCAAAACTGTCGTTAACCATTTTTTTTGCCTACAGTATGAGTAAAAACTCCGAGGTTATGGGGACTATACGCTATGGAATTATACCTTATTTAACTGTGGCGGCACTATTCATTGCACTCATACTTCCCCAGCCTGATCTTGGTACGGCCGCAATTATAGTCATTTGGATGCTGATACTTTTATTCATAGGTGGTGTTAATTTAGGGTATATAATTCTTTTTTTAGGCATGTTGGCGCCGGTTTCTTTTTACATCGTCTCCCTTGCGCCTTACAGGGTTGAACGGCTGCTGGCTTTTTTAAATCCATGGGAAGACCCGACTGGTTCAGGGTTTCAAATAATACACTCATTGTATGCCTTTGGTTCAGGGGGATTGACAGGGGTAGGGATAGGAGATAGCAAACAAAAACTGTTTTATCTCCCAGAGCCCCATACAGATTTTATCCTGCCAATTATAGGTGAAGAAATAGGATTTTTAGGCGTGAGTGTTTTGATAGTCCTTTTTACCATTCTCGTATTCAGGGGTATTAAAATTGCCCTGAATGCACCTGAGCTGTTTGGAAGCTATCTTGCCCTGGGTATCTCCCTCATGCTGGCCATACAGGTAATAGTCAACATGGGAGTTGTAATGGCACTTTTGCCAACCAAAGGGCTGGCCCTACCCTTTGTAAGCTATGGAGGCTCCTCTCTTGTGATTAATCTTATTGGAATGGGGATATTAATGAATATCTCAAAAAAGACTTTTAACAGTTCAATTTGATGGACAAGATATATCATAATTTATCATTGACTGGGCATAGGCGGGAGGATCAGGGGCCAAGGATAATAATTTCCGGTGGGGGGACTGGTGGTCATCTATTTCCAGGGATTGCGGTCGGCAGCGAGTTGAAAAAAAGGTGTGGCAGTGCAGCTATCCTTTTTGTAACAGGTAGGAAGAAAATGGAGAATAAAATAATTTCCCAGGCAGGATTTGAGACTCAATCCATAGATGTTGAAGGGGTAATGGGAAAGGATTTTTTAGGCCTTATTACTGCATTTTACAAGGTGGTGTTAGCATTGATCCAGTCTCTTTTAATAATAAGGGATTTCAGGCCACAACTGGTATTGGGGTTAGGCGGGTATACATCTGGGCCTGTATGTTTAATTGCGTTGCTTTTCAGGGTGCCAACAGCTGTACATGAGCAAAATTCTTTTCCAGGTTTAACAAACAGGATTCTTGCCCCATTTGTGAGACGTGTATTTATATCCTTTGAAGAGACCAGAAAATACTTAAAGGGGGATAAATTACTTTTAAGTGGAAACCCCATAAGAAATGAACTTTTACAGTCGACCCAGTCCCCAGAAATTGATAAAAAATTTGTTATCCTTGTTATGGGAGGCAGTCAAGGTGCTAAGACATTGAATGAGGCAGTTATAGCAATGATTATAGAGTTGAAGGCGCTCGGCACTGTTCCTTTTTTAATTCATCAAACAGGTAAAGCGGATTTGCAAAGAGTCGCAGACGAATATGACATCCTTGGTGTTGACGGTGAAGTATCGGCCTTTATAGAGGATATGTCATTGGCATACTCCAAGGCAGACCTGGTTATTTGCCGCGCAGGCGCTACTACCGTAGCTGAACTGGCAGCACTCGGTAAACCTTCTATCCTTATCCCTTATCCCTATGCAAGCCACAGACATCAGGAGATTAATGCTATGACCCTGGTGGATGTTGGAGGGGCGGATATTATTCTTGAAAGATATCTTGACGGTAAAGCCCTTACAACCAAGGTTATAAAATATATGAAGAATAGAGGTAAGCTCAGGAAAATGTCAGTTCTTGCCTCAAAGGCTGGGAGGTTGGGGGCAAGGGAGGCAATTACTGAAGAGTTGTTAAAAATCATAAACAGGACGCATTGACAAAGGTTATTTCCCTTTTGTGACCTAAGTGTTTAGTCCGTTTTGGAGATTGTTGAACGTTAAAGGATGGCCTTTGCATAGTAGAAACAAAAAAATAAAAAATAGAAGATAAGCAAATGACGACATTTGGAAAGGTTAAAAATATACATTTAATAGGTATTGGCGGTATTGGAATGAGCGGTATAGCAGAGCTGCTCTTAAATTTAGGATACTCCATCAGCGGCTCGGATATAAGGAAAACCGATGTAACAAAACACCTGTCAGATTGTGGCGGAAAGATATTTTTTGGTCATAAGGCCGAAAATGTTAGTGATGCGGATGTAGTAGTTTTTTCATCAGCAGTAAAGAATAATAACCCAGAGATAATTGAGGCACAGGAGAGATCAATTCCTGTAATACCAAGGGCCGAGATGCTGGCGGAGCTAATGAGACTTAAATACGGAATAGCCGTAGCAGGTGCCCATGGAAAGACTACAACAACCAACATGATAGGTTCAATTTTAACTGAAGGGGGCCTTGACCCAACCGTTGTTATTGGGGGGAGATTAAGTCAATGGGGAGGCTCTAATGCAAGGCTGGGAAATAGTGACTTTTTAGTGGCAGAGGCAGATGAAAGTGATGGTTCTTTTTTGGTTCTTTCTCCGAGCATGGCCATTATAACCAATATAGATTATGAGCATATAGATTTTTATCATAGCATGGATAATCTCAGGGATACATTCGCTAACTTTATCAATAAGCTTCCCTTTTACGGCAGGGCAATTCTTTGCCTTGATAATAAGGAGGTCCAAGGATTAATCCCAAGACTTACAAAGAGTTATGTAACATATGGACTTAATTCACAGTCAGATATAAGGGCCAGTGATAT
>CBFDCD010000060.1:0-10013 GCA_965603225.1 uncultured bacterium | reverse complement strand
GTTGAGTCCGTAATGGAATGGGGCAGACTGGATGGGTGGTTTGGAAAAGATTATGAGTACCTGTCATTTATACCACCTGCCTGGATTACTGAGCAGGGAATCGGTATTGCAGGGTCTATCCTGGTACCATTGGTTGTCAGTTTTCCTGAAGAGCCTGAAACTGTTCAGGAGAATATTAGAGAGATTGGGCCTGATATACTTTTTTTTGGTGCCAGGTTGTGGGAGAATCTAAACAGGATGGTCCAGGCAAGGATGATGGATTCAACATTTCACAGGCGCCTTATATACCGACTTGCCTTACCTATAGGGCTCAAGACAGCAGACTTGAAAAGCAGTAAAAAAAAGTTAAACACAGTATGGAAAATCATATATTTTATCACCTATCATACCATTTTTAGGCAACTCAGGGATCGATTAGGTCTCTCCCATGTAAAGGCTGTATATTCTGCAGGTGCGGCGGTCAGCCCGGATATCATACGATACTTTAAGGCCCTTGGGGTAGATGTTCGCCTGTTTTATGGAAGTACGGAACAGGGTGTGATAACCTTGCCCAGGGAAGATGACATCAGGCCGGATACATCAGGTCCACCTGTCCCATGGGTTGAGGTTAAGCTTTCAGATGATGGAGAAATTCTTTTAAAAAACAAGTATCCCTATTCAGGTTATTACAAAGATACTGAGGCTACAGAGGCAAAGATAAAAGACGGCTGGTTTTATACCGGTGATTTTGGGTACATGAATGAAGATGGTCATCTAATTGTTATTGATAGGATGGAAGATCTAAAACAATTGGCTGGAGGTAAGAAATTTTCTCCTCAGTATACAGAGATTAGGCTTAGATTTAGTCCCTACATCAAAGATGCCCTGGTAATTGGTGGTCCGGGAGAAAGTTACGTTACAGCCCTCATAAACATTGATCTCGATAATGTGGGCAGATTTGCCGAATCACACCATATCGCATATACAACATTTACAGACCTATCTCAAAAGACAGAGGTAATAGCTTTAATTAAAGAAGAAATAGCAAAAGTTAATAGCATATTGCCTGATTGGACAAGGATAAAAAGATTTGTTAATCTTCATAAGGAATTTGATGCAGACGAAGATGAGCTGACAAGGACGAGAAAATTAAGAAGAACATTTGTGGAAGATAGGTACAAGGACCTTATTAAGGTCCTCTACAGTGAAAAGGAAATATTTAATGTTCAGGCAAGTGTAACTTACAGAGATGGCAGAAAAGGCACTATTGAAACATCAATATATGTTAATGAACTGTGACTACTCATGTAGTCAGGATGAAGTTGTTTAGACTGAAGGCTGAAGGGGTCCAAAAAGCACGATTGGCGCACTTTGGTGGAAATAGAGCAGATTCTCCCACCAAACATGGCTTCAAAATGAACCTTGTTCATGTTTTTCCTAACAGTCTTCAACCTTCAGTCTAACTACCTGTGTAGTTACAATGAACTATGGGATAAAAAATGATTGGATTTCTTCAGCAGGCCATAACCGGACTTATGATAGGGAGCCTTTATGCATTAGTAGGCGCTGCTATAGTCCTGGTTTATAAATCTACCCACGTTGTTAGTCTTGCCCATGGGCAGCTCGTTGCATTTGGAGCGCTTTTTTTCTGGATTTTTCTTGGAGGCCTCAACCTCCCCTTATGGGCCAGTCTTATTTTAGCCTTTATTTTAACAGCCTTAATTGGGCTTTTGATTGAAAGGCTGGCGCTTCGCCCCCTCATAGGACAACCCCTGTTTGCAGCCTTCTTAATGACATTTGCAATTTTTATTGCATTAGAGGGCATATTTGTCCTTTATCTCAAGGGTGAATCCAAATCGTTGCCCCCTTTCCTGCCTGCAGGGAATATTGAGATCTATAAACTTAGTGTGCCGGTTAACCAGCTTATTGGATTTTTAGTGGCAATACTGTTATTCATAGCCCTTTCTCTTATCTTCAAGTACACCAAGGTAGGCCTTGGAATGAGGGCAACGGCCGAGGACCATCGCCTGGCACAGAGTGCAGGCGTGAATGTTAGGAATATATTTTCCTATATCTGGATTCTCTCGGCACTCGTTGCAGCGGTAGCAGGAATTGCCACGGCGAATGTAACGGATATATACTACATGCTCCCTTATATTGGGATTAATGGGCTTATAGTGGCCATATGTGGAGGGCTTGATTCCCTGCTTGGCGCCTTGGTGGTCGGTCTTTTTTTAGGTATTATTGAAAATGTAGGCGCCGGCTACCTTGATCCGCTGGTAGGTGGAGGGGTGAAGGATGTTGCCGCTTATGTTGTTCTTCTCTTGGTTTTATTAATAAGGCCTTACGGACTTTTTGGCCTCACCAGAATTGAAAGGATATAATTTATGAGACCGTGTGGCGTATTCGACAGAAGCTATGCCCTTGATATTGCAATAATAAGAACGCGGCAACACTGGGCAGTGCTTATGTTCGCGCTTATGTTTATATACATTTTTCCCCTTTTTGGGTCGTATTACCTCATCAGTTTTATGAATATGCTGGCCGTCACTGTTATTGTCGTGCTTGGCCTTCAAATCGTGAGCGGTTATTGCGGGCAAATTTCCTTTGGCCAGGCGGCATTTATGGCCATTGGTGCCTACGCATCATCCATACTTACAATAAAGTTTGGGTTTTCCTTCTGGCTTGCCTTGCCCCTTTCCGGCGTTATTGCCGGGGTAATAGGTGTAATCGGCGGCGCGCCTTCCCTGAGGATAAAGGGAATGTATTTAGCTATGGCAACAATTGCCATACACTTTGTAGCCATATGGCTCATACTTCACCTTGACATCACAGGATCATTTAAAGGTCTTTATCCTTCCTCGCCAAGTCTTGGGGGTTTTGAATTCGATACAGATGAGAGAATGTATTATATCATTATGACGGTCATGATTATAATGACCTATGCTGCAAGAAACCTGGAAAGGACTAAGATAGGAAGGGCCTTTGTGGCTATCCGGGACAATGATCTTGCCGGAGAGGTGATGGGCGTTAACCTATACTATTACAAGCTTCTCGCCTTTTTTATCGCCTGTTTCTATGCAGGCATTGCCGGTTCTCTCTGGGCCCATCTCATAACGGTGGTTAACTCGGAGCAATTTACCCTGATGCATGCACTGGAATATATAGGCATGCTTATAGTTGGGGGCATGGGAAGCATTCCCGGTGTATTTTTCGGTGTTCTTTTTATCCGTATTCTTAATGAGGTTGTAATGTTTAGCTCACCTCTTCTGGCCAAGGCATTTCCATGGTTGGGAACATCTCCGGCAGCCGCTCTTGGCCTAAGCGCATTTGGTCTGTCAGTCATAATATTTCTGATTTTTGAACCAAGGGGTCTTGCACACCGCTGGGAGGTGTTTAAGGCATCCTACAGACTCTATCCATTTGCATATTAGTTATGGGGGAGCTGATTATTTGCATTATTCTGTTACAATCAAACGTTTAAACAAGCAGCAAGAAAGGGGGTGGTAGAAAAAAAATTAGCGTCATTATATCTTATAACTTTAATCATACAAAAAGAAGGGGGGGTACCATGAAAAGAGCGAGTTTAATGCTTTTGCTTTTGATTTTAATGTTCTGCATTAGCCTTTTCACATTAAATGCGCAGTCCTTTGCGAAAGAGAAAACTGTTGTGTATCTTAGCCTGGCAGATTATACAGGTCCTATTGCAGGGCTTAACGTACCTGCTGATATGGGCCTTGAAGATTACATCAACGATGTAAATGCAAAGGGCGGGGTCGATGGTGTCAAGATAAAATTTATTGGTATTGACACAAGATATGATGTAGCCAGGGCTGTATCAGCATATAAACGTTATAGAAGAACCCCAAAATTGCTTGTTGTCAACTCGATCAGTACTGGCATAGGAAAGGCTGTTGCCAGATTAATTGAAAGGGATAAGAGGCTCCAGTTAGTTCCAGGGGATGGGGAATTCCAGGCCAACCTAAAAAGAACATTTATCTGGGGACCTGCCTATCAGGATGCCTTTGCAGCAACAATGGACTGGATAATGGACGACTGGAAGGCCAAAGGAAAATCCGGGGCGCCGGTAGTTGGCTATCTAAGCTGGGATAATCCATACGGCAGGGAACACCTTCGTGGAGGAAAAGAGTATGCAGAGTCCCTTGGTATAAAATTACTTCCCCCTGAATTTTTCCCGCCAGGTACACTGAAACATGATGTCTATCTGACGCGGCTTGCTAAGAACGGAGCACATTATATTCATGCCGGGGGAGTTGACCCTACTCCGACAAATGTCATCAGGGATGCCTATGACCTTGGGCTGACAAAAAAGATACAATTTACCACCGATTACTGGGGACCGACTGCCTTGGGCTTAAGTATTCATGCAAAGGCATTGGAGGGAATTGTGATTACCTCATTTTTTCAACGGGGTGAAGAGGCCAGAGAAAACAAGGTTGTGACGGATTTGTGGAAAAAAAACAGGGGATCTCTGGATAAATTTAACGGTGTCTACGGCATGGGAATGTCTTGGGCAATGACCTATATTGGTGGTTTAAAGGCGGCCTTAAAAAATGTTGGATATGAAAAACTTAAAGCAGATGATATGTATAAGGCCTACCAAGGGATTACTGGTTTAGAGAGGGCTGGTGTTCAAGGTCCATGTGCCTATGCTCCTGATTCCAGGAGAGGAAGTATGGAGGTTAAAATGTACCGTATAGAAAATGGTAAAATTGTCCCTATAAGCGGATGGAGAAAAGCGCCTAACGCTGTAAGCCTTCATAAATTCTAAAAGAACACGGAAAGGAGGTTGAAAATGAGATCTTTTAAGCTAATTGTCCTATTTGTTGCAATATCAGGCATGGTTTTGGGAGTAATTTCATGCCAAGGCCTGCAAACATTGACAGGGCCAAAGGCAACCCTGGAAATAAGCCCGGCCAAGATATTTCTTTCACCTGCCCTCATAAAAAAACCTGTGACCTTTAAGGGAACAGGTTTTAACCCTGAAGAGATGATTACCGTAGAAATGGTTCTTCCTCCCAAGGTAAAAATGAAGGGTGTAGAAGAAGGGGCGGATGTTGGAGTTGCCCTTGGCACAGCCGATAAGAAAGGGAATTTTTCTGCGGCGATGAAACCCATGGCAACCTTGAACTGGTTTTTTCAGGTAGGGTGGACTCCTCTGCTCAAGCCAAATTTTAAGGAAGCACGGCCAATACCACCTGGCGACTATAAAATTAACGCCACAGGACTGGATTCCGATAGGATTGCCACATCAATACTTACAATAGTCCCACCGCCAAAAAAGAAATAGTTATGCTAACCCTAAAAAACATAGAGGTAATCTATAGTGATGTCATATTAGTCCTTAAGGGGGTATCTCTTGACGTAATGGAAGGCCACGTCGTTGCCCTTTTAGGGGCTAATGGGGCCGGAAAAACAACTACCCTGAAGGCAGTATCCGGCCTTTTAAAGACGGAGCTTGGAAAGGTAACGGACGGAAACATAGAATTTGAAGGGAAGAAGTTGGACCAGAAAAGTCCTGAAGAGATAGTAAGATTGGGGATTGTTCAGGTTATGGAAGGCCGGCCCCTTTTCGAGCAACTGACAGTTGAAGAAAATATCAGGGTTGGGGCATATTCAAGAAATGATACGTTTGAGATAAAAAAAGATATTAATAAAGTATATCAATATTTTCCTGCGCTTACAGGAATACGGCACAGGGTCAGCGGCTACCTTTCAGGGGGTGAAAGACAGATGCTTGTTATGGGAAGAGGAATGCTGGCAAGACCTAAGCTAATGCTCCTTGATGAACCATCTCTCGGGTTAAGCCCTTCTATGGTGAAAGAGATATTCAAGATTATTGAACTCATAAACAAGGAAAACAATACATCCATCCTGCTGGTTGAACAGAATGCCTCAGTTGCCCTTTCAATCTCTGATCATGCATATGTTATGGAAAATGGCCGCATAGTACTGGATGGCCCTTCCTCAAAGCTTAAAGAAAATGAGGATATAAAGGAATTTTATCTTGGTCTCAGCAGAGTAGGAGAGAGAAAGAGTTATAAAGATGTCAAGCATTATAAGAGACGAAAAAGATGGCTTTCCTGAAGCCATTCTGTAGGTAACAATGGGTGAAAATCTCTACAAAGATAAGCGTCTACATTATAGAAAGGCCTTTAAAGATTTTCTTTTTAAGGAGATAATCCCCTTTTACGATAAGTGGGAAAAAGAGGAAATAATCCCTAAAGATGCCTGGAAAAAGATGGGAAATAATGGCTATCTATGTACATGGATTGAAAAAGAATATGGCGGGGCAGGTCTCGACCTTGAATATTCTTTCATGATAACTGAAGAGATGGCCTATGCCGGGGTCTATGGTTTGATGGCAGGCCTTCACAGCGATATAGTCGCCCCCTATATATATAGCTTTGGAAATCAAGATCAGAAAAAAAAGTGGCTTCCCGGTTGCGTCTCAGGTGATATAATCCTGGCAGTGGCAATGACCGAGCCTGATGCTGGATCATATCTGTCTTCCATACGAACGACTGCGTCAAGAGAAGGAGATAACTATATAATTAATGGAGAGAAGGTCTATATCTCCAATGGAATCCTGTCTAATCTGGTTGTGGTAGCCTGTAAAACAGATACAGACCCACAATTACCGTATAAAAATATTAGCCTGATCTGCGTGGAAGATACTGCCCCTGGTTTTTTTAGGGGCAAAAATTTGGAAAAAACAGGGTGGCATAGCCAGGATACAGGCGAGCTTATATTTAGGGACTGCAAGGTACCTGTATCAAATCTTCTGGGAGAGGAAGGAAGGGGTTTTTATTACATGATGGAAAAACTCCAACAGGAAAGGCTTGTAAGCTCCATAATGTCCCAAGCCTCTGCAGAAGCCGTATTTAATATGGCAATTGATTACTATAAGCAAGAGAAGGCTACATATCAGCAGAAAGCACCGGTTGATACCTATGATATTGTAGAGATGGCTACGGATATTGATATTGGACGGAATTTTTTAAATAGCCTTATCCATGACCACTTAACAGGCAAGGATATCATAAAGAAGGTGTCCATGGCAAAATGGTGGATATCGGATATGGCAAACAGGGTGATATCCAATTGCATGGAAATATACAGAGATTATGGATACTTAGAAGATTATAAAATTGGCAGGTTTTTTAGGGATGTAAGGGCACACCCTATTTATGCAGGTACCAATGAGATCATGAAGAGGATTATAGCCAAGAATTTAGGACTTTAATGGACTTTCGTCTAACAGCTGAGCAGACAGATATCAAACAGGCGGCCATTGACTTTGCAAAGGGAGAATTTGATCCGGATGCTGCCCTTGGATATGATAAAAACCAACAATTTCCATCAGAAATATGGAAAAATGCCTGCGGCTTAGGGTTTATTGGAGTCCATTTTCCTGAAAGGTACGGTGGGCAAGATTGTGGTCTCTTAGAAAACGCACTCATAATTGAGGCCTTTTGCAGAAACGATTCGGGTATCGGAATGGCGCTTGCCCTTTCTGATGCTGGATCGGAGATACTTTTGAGATATGGCGATGACAGCCAGAAGAGAAGTGTCCTTCCTCTTATAGCACAAGGAAAAGCCATATGTACTATTGCATTTTTAGAGAAAAACCACTCCCTAACGCCACTGAAAACCTCTATGGAGGCAGGGAACAATGGATATATCATAAATGGAGAAAAGATTTTTGTTACCCTTGGCAACCTTGCTGACTATATAGTAGTTTCTTGCCAAACAAAATACGATAATCCCCTGTCCCAATCCGTTATGTTACTTGAAAGAGAAATACCTGGCATTGCCATATCCAGTATGGGTGAAAAGATGGGTATGAGAACGGTTTCAACGGAAAGGGTCTCGTTAAGCAATGTTGTTGCTACGGAAAAAAATATTATTGGTCAAGGAGGGAGCGGGTATACTCAATTACAGGATTTTTTAAAGGAGATGAGAATTAAAACCGCTGCCATGGGCATTGGTATTGCCATGGGCGGGATAGACAAGGCATTAGAATATAGTAAAAAAAGATGGCAGTTTGGTAAGCCAATTGTTAGTTTTGATGCTATAAAAAACAAACTGGCAGATATGTATATGGAGACTGAAATGGCTCGTCTTATCACCTATAATGCAGCATGTTCATTTGATGCAGGAAGGCCTGACAGTAAAACAATACTTATGTCAAAGATGGCAGCAACAAGGGCGGCTTACAGAGTTACATACGAGGCTGTGCAGATTCATGGTGGTTATGGCTATATGACAGAGGGCCATATTGAACGTTTTTACAGGGACGCAAAGGCACTTGGTTTATTTTTAGAAACCGGACAAATGCGAAGAAGTATGCTTGCAGATCAGATAACCGGTCAGGCCGCTTAGATATTATTTGTTAAAAGACTAACACTACTAAAAAGGAGGTAATTACTCAGGGCTTCCTCTACGGTATGATCTCTGGGTTTTTACAAAGGAACTAGTATGACGGAAAATTTTGTGATTGTGAGTGCAAAGAGAACCCCTTTTGGCAAGTATCTCGGTTCCCTTTCTGAAATGGAGCCGTTAGATGTTGCTGTTCACGTAGCAAAGGCTTCTCTTGAAGCACCTGGAGGGGACATTTCCAGCGAAATAGATCAGATTTTTGTTGGCAACTGCATACCCAGTGCCTTTGAAGCTGGTTCTGTAACAGGCAGGCAGATTACCCTGAAACTTGGTATGGATGTCTTTACTACTACTATAGACACAGCATGCTGCTCGCCCCTCACAGGGCTGCGTATGGCAATTTGGGGGATGCGCCTTGGTGAGCTTGAATCGGCCCTGGTAATGGGGGTGGAAGCCATGAGCCGTGTGCCTCATTCCAGCCGACAACTAAGGACAGGGGTCAGGGTTGGAGAGGTAAAATTATACGACCCTATCTATCCTATTTCTTATCCAGGGTATAATTCCGTAGCAGTAGATGCATCAGACGGCGCAGAAAAATATAGGGTAACAAGAAGAATGCTTGATGCATTTGCCATGGGCTCACACCTGAAATGGGCGGATGCCATGAAGGCAGGTAAATTTGAAGATGAAGTTTCACCAATAATGGTTAAGAAGGGACGAAAGGAATATCTTTTTACTACTGATGAAATGCCAAGACCAAAGGGAAGCATAGCCCTTATTGAAAGACTTCCTACCGTATTTGGATCAAAAACAACGACTCCTGGTAATGCGCCTGGATTAAATGACGGCGCCTCTGCAATGGTGGTGATGACGGAAAAGAAGGCAAAGATGCTTGGCCTACCAGTGCTGGGTACCATAGTAGACCAGGCAGGCGCAACAGATATGCCCTATGGCATTTCCTGGGTGCCGGCTAATAGCATAAAAAAGGTGTTGGATAGAAATAGAATGTCCATTGCTAACATGGACCTCATTGAGATAAACGAGGCCTTTGCAGCAATGCCCCTCGTCAGCACAAAAATATTATCCCAGGGGGATGAGCATACGTGGTACGAACTGATTAAAAAGACAAACGTGAATGGCGGGGCGATTGCAATAGGTCACCCTGTTGGTGCATCAGGCCTCAGGATTGCTATGACCCTCATGTACGAACTGAGGCGACGTGGGGGAGGACAGGGGGTGGCCGCAATTTGCGGAGGGCTTACGCAGGGTGAGGGAATTATTATAAGGGTTTGATGTTAATAGCAGTTCTCGGCTTGAAGTCCGCCACAAAAAAAGGCGAGACCGCCTTTCGTATGGCGGGCTTGAAATTGGAAAATAGAAATTCGGGATAGATGAAACGAGTTTACGAGTTGGATGTTTACAAACTGGCAGAAGAGTTATCAGATAGGGTCTGGCACGACTTTGACATGTGGAGCAAAAAGGTTCAGAACACCGTAGGCTATCAGATAATACGATCATCTGACAACATAGCTGCAAATATAGCAGAAGGGTATGGTCGGTATACTCCTGCTGACAGGAAAAAGTTTTATCTATATTCAAGAGGTTCATTTGAAAAAACCAAAGCATGGTTG
>CBFDCD010000059.1:0-10137 GCA_965603225.1 uncultured bacterium | reverse complement strand
AAATTTACCCGCCGTATTTTTGGAGGGCAGTTTGTCCCGCTTCAGCGGGATTAACACTCAGTATTACATGAATCTATTTCCAAAAGCGGCCAAAATCGCTCACAAAAGACTTTTTACGAGTTTGTTAAAATTGGAACAAAGAGATTATAACATAACAAATATTCAATCCTCAATTGTGAACCCAAATAATTACCTGTTTGTTAAATAAACACCGGAGATGACAAACATAGCGCCAATAGCTAAAGATGGAGTTATGGACTCTCCGAGGATAAAAAAAGCTATTATAATGGCGCTTATTGGAACAAAATTGATGAATTGACTTGCCTTCATTGGGCCTACACTCTTTATTCCCTCATAATACCAAAAAAATCCAAGCACAGTCCCGAAAAACCCGAGATAAAAAATAGCCAGCCATGCATCGAACGGATAATCAAGAATATTTTTTGTTAACCCCTCAAGATAGGCTGGGATAAACAATGCAATAGTGCCTATTACGGAAGCATATGAAACTGAAACAAGGGGAGAAAGGGTATTCATAATTGACTTTCCTATTAAAGAAAAGGTAACCCAGCTTCCAACACAAAAAAGTATATAGAATTCACCCCACCCTAATCCCCCATTGAAGATTTCAGTGAAATTTCCTCTGGATATAACAATTATAGCGCCTATTACAGAGATTATTACACCTGAAATTTTTATCAAGTTTAATTTTTCTTTAAAGAAATACGCAGATAAAAGTGTAATAAAGACTGGATTATTTGCAATTATAAGTGATGCCCTGCCTGCATTGATAAGCGTAAGTCCCTTAAAAAAGAAAATATTGTAGGTAAATATACCAGTCATTCCAAGAAGAATAAGTGGAAAAAACTGGTTTTTTCTGATCACTGTGAGCTTGCCGTTGATTTTCCATAAAAGAAAAATAAAGAAAATTGAGGCTATGGCAAATCTTAAAAATGCCGCTGAGCAGGGCTCTACATTTCTTGCAACAATCCTTCCGGCAATAAATGTGCCTCCCCAAAAAAAAGCTGTAAGGAACAGTTTTATATGTATTACTGACAGAGAACCTCTTGTCATTAATTATGTTCCATGATTACAATATTTTTTAATAAATGTTTTGATAAGGCAGGATGCTGAGATATATCACCCGTTATCAATTTTTATCATTTCCTGGCTTCGCTAAATTCCTCTATTACATTTTCATATTTTTGTTTAAAATCTTGAACAAGTTTATCCAATCCATTTAATGAGTTATTTCGCGCCTGGTCATCAATTTCTTTCGACAACTCAAATAATTCATCCAGGCCAAGGTTGCCGGATGACCCTTTTATAGAATGGGCTTTTTCGTGGGCTTTTTCTGCATCACCACTATTTAGCGCATCAATCAGCCCCTCAAGATCATGTGCGGTAGATTCGATATAAATTTCAAAGATTTCGTTAAAATCATCCAGTTCAAGCCCAAGATTCTCTGCCAATTTATTTATTTCCATTAACTTTTTCCTTTATTGAAGGATTCATTTAATAAAAAAATTGTATCCGCATATACCCTCAGATAATCGCATATAAACAAAATCTAATAATTGCTCACAAACAGCAATAGCCATCTATGCCCATAGTAACGGTTGCGTTTAAAGCCTTTTCCCTAATCGGTAATTATCAATTTTGCATTGCCGATTTCAAATTTTTACCTTTCGCCTTCCCTCTCCCTCATCACCCACCTGTCAATCATACCAAAGACTATCTCCCTTTTTATGGGTTTAGGCATGTAGTCATCCATGCCGGATTCAATACACCTTTTTCTATCTTCCTTAAAGGCATTTGCAGTCATGGCTATTATTATTATGTGGTTAGATTTTGCGCTGCTCTTTGTTTTGTCCAGTTTCCCCGTTTCCTCCTCGCTCAAGGCGGGATCTCCACTCCGCTCCGACAAGTTTCTATTTTCAAGTTTCCTGATTTTTTCTGTAGCCTGCATGCCATCCATCTCAGGCATCTGTATGTCCATAAATATTAGATCAAAGGCTTTTGTGTTTTCTTCGTACTTTTGAACCGCCTCTTTTCCATTGTTTGCCACCTCTACCTGATAGCCTGCCTTGGTAAGCATTACTTTTGCGAGCTTCTGGTTTACAGGGTTGTCTTCTGCAAGGAGAATACTTACGGAGTGTTTTGTCTCTTCCCTTATAGAGTACTGTGTTACTATTTCCTTTTTTTCTGAAGGTGTATCTTTTTCCTCTCTCAGGAGTTTTTCTATCATGGTAAGGAGCTTTTTTCTTCTTATAGGCTTGGAAAGGAATCCGTTAAAACCTGCCTCCAGACATTTTTTTGCCCCCCTTTCTGTAGAGGAAGAAAATGCAAGGAGAGGGATTTGATATGAGTTTTTTATTTTTTTTGCCAGGTCATATCCATTAATATAAGGCATTTGAATATCAAGAATGCCTATGTCAAAGGGTTGTTTCTTTAAGGTATCTTCCACATGCCTGGCATCTGAGATAGCAACTGGCTCCATACCTGCTGATTCAAGGGTATGAACTAATATATCAAGGTTTGTCCTGTTGTCATCTGCAATAAGGACCTTTATTTCCTTGAGTGATACAGGGGTGATTGTAGTTGGTGGTTTTTCATCTGATTTTTTAAACCATGCTGTAAAATGAAATATACTTCCTTGGTTGGGTAAGGTGCTGACAGTGCTTTCTACCCATACATCCCCTTGCATGAGGTTTGATATCTGCTTGCATATGGAAAGCCCAAGTCCTGTGCCCCCATATTTTCTGGTAGTCGACCCATCCGCCTGTTCAAAGGGCCTAAAGATGCTTTCTAATTTTTCCTCTGCTATGCCAATGCCTGTATCCCTTATCATTGAGTGGAGTTTTATTCTGTTTTCTTCTTCTTCTTCAATGTAAAGGGACAGTTCGATCTCCCCGGATTCGGTAAACTTAGCTGAATTGCCTATGAGGTTTATTAATACTTGGCGATATCTGCTAGGGTCTCCTTCGATATAGGCAGGAACTTCATCATTTATACGGCAAAGTATCTCAACAGGCCTGCTTCCAACCCTTGGGCGTATCAGCTCACATACATCATAGGCAGTTACCTCTGGGTCAAAGGGAATAGATTCGAGCTCCATCTGGCCTGCCTCAATCTTAGAGAAATCCAGTACATCATTAATAAGGCCAAGAAGGGCCTCGCCACTTCTCTTGATAGTCTTTGCATAGTCTATTTGGTCTTCGATTAACTCCGTGTCTAAGAGCATATCTGTAAAACCGATAACCCCGTTCATAGGAGTTCTTATCTCATGACTCATGGTTGCAAGAAAACGGCTTTTTGCTATGCTTGCTGATTCTGCATCCAAAGCCAACTGGTTGGCCCTGGAGATTGCGTCTTCAAGTTGGGTATTTACAAGTTTTATTTCATGCTCAGCCTGTTTCCTCTCAGCAATCTCCTCTTGTAATCTTAGATGAGAGGCATTTATATTTCTGTTCAACCTGAGAATAAATATCCCTGCTGTTGTCACTGAGAGAAATAAAATGATCAATACCGAGAACCATTGCCAATACTCTCTTAATACATCTATAACACTAATCTTTCCCAGATTTTCGTAGGGAACAACTTTTAACTCCTTCAGGCATTCATGAACTGGTTGGTAATTGTGAGGAATGGTCCATCCCGCAGATTTGGCAGCCTTGGCAGCAGGGCTTTCAGTGGACATATTCAGAAGTGCAGAGACAACCTTTTCGGCAAGTTCATTGTCAGTATGCTTAGCTTTTGCTAAAAGCCATTCAGGATAAAGTTTAGTGGATTGAAGGGTAGGCAAATTGTAGTTTTCTTTTTCTAAATAACCATAAGGAAGCACTTTAAAATCATTGATATTGATTTTTCCCTCAATTTCCATTCGTTCAAGTGTGTTGGTACGGATTGAGCCGGCATTTACCTTGCCATCTCTCACTGCATAAACAACTTCATCATGGCTACCGATGAATTGCAGGTTGGTAAAATCATTATAAGGATCAATATCATGGTCTTTTAGTTCCTTCCATACCGCATGCCAACCTCCAAAAGATTTTTCGTTTGGCGCCATAAATGTTTTGCCATTTAGGTCCTTGATTTGTTGGATGTTTGTGTTATCTGCCCTGCAGAAAATAACGCCTCCGTATTCTTTTAAGACTCCTTTTGGAGAAAGAATTTTCAAGGTGGAAATCCGGCTTGCGTCATAACGCATTTCCAACTCAACATATAGAGCGGGATTAATTATAATAAAATCCATTTTCCCTTGTTTAAACACTGGACAGATTGCGTTATAATCAAACGGAACAATCCTAAAATTGTATCCAGGGATCTTCTGTGTTAGGTACTCGGCAGTAGGCACCCACTTCTCCAAGCAATGCACTATACTCCGTTCTGCAAGGACCTCAATGTTTATTGCCTTGTCCTTTGCCCATGAAACATTATAATTTATGCTATGTAAAAACAAAGATGTAACAAATACAGCTATCGCAATTTTATTAAGTCTTTTTTTCATCCTTACGTACATCTTAATCAGTGCTCCTCACAACACGAGTAAACTTTTATATAGACCTTGCAGTAACATTTTTTCCTTATTATAAAAACTAAAAATAATCCTATTACTGAGAACGCGGTATGCAATCCTGCAAGAGTTTGGTTGAATCGGAAATCAAACATAGTATCTCCCTGCAATTTTCAGCAATATCTGAGGTTCTCATGCGGGTGCCAAATTGTACTGAAAGCTTTATTTCGTCTACCGATATATTTTTTGGGAACCAGGCTCCGCTTATTAGTGCACCCTGTAGGCTTACCCCATTTAGATTACACCCGGTTAAGTCTAAACCCCTCAGGTTTGTATTTCGCATGTAACAGCCAGATAAATCTAACTTATTTAATTTGGCATTTCTTAGATCCAGATTAGAGAGATTACAGTTTCTTAAGTCTGGTGGTTTCCCCTCTTCTGCCATTTTGTTAAAGGTTTTTATGTTTTCTTCAAAAAGAAGTTCTACCTTTGGTATTATCCTTATATCCTCTTTTTCTTCCATGCTACACCTCTGCTGTTAATGTTAAAAGAATTTTAAAATAAAGTAACCCGTCCTTTTGCCATTATTTTTTTTCCTTAATGTATGCACTTTTGAAAAATATAAAAAATTGTTTTCAAAAGATCTTTGCTGAGTTCATCATTACTTATATTATTGTTTTTTCTGCAACATTCAGGGATGCACCAGTGTGTATTTTTTAAATCAATTATACTCAAAGAGAAATCAATTTTGTTTTGCTATTTATTTCTATATCTCGGAAATATCCATAACTGAAAGATTCTATGACTCAATTTCCATTTCATACCTATTCTTTTCATATCGGCTATTTTTAAAGGAGCTTTAGAATTATTAACTCGACAGTGTAAAATTGATTATTAGAAGTAGTTTGCAGGAAGGGTTTTAAATTTGAAATTATTATTTTAATGATCTTGTATTGTTCATATAAAACAAATGCACATATAAAATTTACAGAAACGAACAAAAAATGAGTAATCTATTTAATGCATGTAAAAGGTAAAGTCCACTAAATTCCTAAAAGACTTTTGACGAGATATTTAGAATTTGCTATAATAACAGTATTTCATTGCATTAAATCGTAAAAAATGAGCTGTCACATCTTTACTGAGGACAGGCCTGAAATACTATTTCCATTTATAGGTTAATCGAAATGGAAATTGTCTTGAAACATTTTTATTTTTCGGATAGTTTCAATCACAAGTTTTTAAGCATAAAAAGAGGAGGGATCATTGGCTATAAGTAAGGAGCTATTAGATATTCTTGTATGCCCAAAATGCAAGGGAGATATATACTTAAATGATACTGGAGATGGACTTATTTGCGAAAACTGTAAACTCTTATATGAGATAAAAGACGACATACCTATTATGATGATTGATGAAGCAAAGGCAATTGAGTAATAGTTTTTTCTCTTATTGAATAAGGCCAATGGCTTATTAACAGGTAGATTCTTTACAGGCTTTCAAAGGTGCTAATGAAAAAAGTAAGCATATTAATGTATCATCAGGTTGGAGAATTTGACCGTCCCTCATCGCACCGTGCAACTTTTTGTCATATCCGTCGATTTAAATCACAAATGGCTTACCTTCATAATTTTGGATACAATGTAATCAGTCTGGGCAATGCCCTTAATGCCCTTTTTTTTGACGGCACCCTTTCGAAACATTCTGTTGTCCTCACATTTGATGATGGGTATCAAAATTTTTATGACTACGCATTTCCCGTTTTAAGAAAATACGGCTTTCCTGCAACTGTGTTTTTAATATCTAATTTAATTGGTAAAAATGCACATTGGCTTGCTGATGATGGGCTTTTTTCTCCTCTATTGATGGATCGTGAAACTATCTGCACATTGATGAGCGAAAATATTTTCTTTGGATCTCACACTAAATCTCACCCAAGTCTGATTCATATTAGCCATGATCAGATGGTCGAGGAGATTATTGATAGCAAATCAAACCCGGAGGAAATATTAGAGGAAAAAATAGAAGATTTTTGTTATCCTAATGGCGATTTTAATGATGAGGTAATGGCCGCAGTCCAACAAGCAGGTTACAGATCAGCTTTAAGCTGAATCCGTGGAAGTACTACATCTTTGGATAATAGGTTTGTCTTGCCAAGGAAGGCCATTTCCTTTGGAGACAGCCTTGCTGGGTATTTCTGGAAGCTTCATATAAAGCACAAAAAGAAATTGGCGAGACAAAAAGGAACCTCTGACTTATGATCTATCAATCTGATGAAAATCCTTTTTATTCTTCATAGTCATAAATTTGGTGGTGCTGAGAAACATGCTTTTCTGCTCATGAGTGAACTGCAAAGGCTTGGCCATGATGTATTTTTTGCCGGACCTAAAGATTCGTGGCTTGCGGAAGAGATTCAGAAAAAGTCTATCCCATGCATACATGTTCCAATGCATGGTTTGATGGATCTTTGGTCTCATTCCAAGATAACATGGATCACAAAACACTTTGCAATCGACATAATTCACACACATCTGACACGGGGGCCTTCTATGGTGGACTGGCCCCTAAGATAGTAGGGATAACAGCCGTTTCTACTGCACACGCAACAAATGCATGGAAGCATTTCCAATACAGCAAAGAAATCATTGCTGTTTCTGATGCAGTAAGAACGTTTTTTTTGAAAAAGGGGTGGGAAAGCGAAAAAATAAGGAAAATTTATAATGGCGTACCAACACCACCGAAATGGATATTTGAACAGAGAGCTAAAAAGAGAGCAGATCTCAAGTTGAGGGAAAAAGATATTGGGCTTTTGATGTCTGCCAGATTCATTAAGGATAAAGGGCATGATATCTTCATTGAGTCCCTAAGGGAAATAATGCCGCATTACTCGTTTGTGCATGCCTATTTGGCTGGAGAAGCAGAGGGTTTGTGGGCTCAATATGTCAGAGATCTTATTTTGAAGTACAAACTTTCTGATAGAGTTCGCATTCTTGGTATGAGGAATGATATCCTTGAACTAATGGCTGCAATGGACACATTTGTCATGCCTTCCATAAGAGAGGCAATCTCACTGGCAATTCTTGAAGCATGCTCTGTTGGAATACCAACAATAGGATCGTCAATAGGGGGTATTCCTGAGGTTGTGAAACATGAAACTTCAGATCTTTTGTTTACACCAGGGTACTCACATTAATTAGCTCGCCATATAAAAGATCTGGTTAAAAAGCCTGAAAAAAGGAATGAAATGGGTGAGAAAGCGAAACAGATGTTTGTATGCACATTTGCACTTTCCGATATGGTAAAAGAGACTGTAGACCTTTACTTAGAGATTATAGGGTAGATAAGTCACTTAATAAAAACACCACCACCTTCATCCAATGAGGAAATTCAAGACAGTTTTATTTATTTATCTATGCCAATGGTCTCCACATCTGCACATATTGAATTACAAAAAAGACGCATCCTGATTATTCGCCCCAGCTCTATAGGCGATATTATAATGGCCTTGCCTATGCTTAGACCTTTAAGAAAGGCATACCCCGATGCGTACATTGCCTGGCTTGTTGATTCTGGAGCGATAGGCCTCTTGCGTTTTAATTCTGAGTTGGATGAAGCGATTCCATGGGACAAGGCCCGATGGAAATTATTGTGGAAAAAATGGCACCTTTTATCACTAATACACGAGGTAATACTCTTTTCGAGAACTATACGATCCCGTCACTTTGACCTTGCGCTGGACGCCCAGGGATTACTGAGAAGTCGTATTCTTGCCTGGCTTTCTGGGGCAAGGGAGCGCGTAGGATTTAAGTCCAGTGAACCTGGGCGCTTTCTAATGACACGAATCATTTCAAAGGGCCCCAATAATAAACGCATGGGTTCTGAATACTGCTATATGATAAAAGTATTGGGAATTCCTCCCTCCCCTTTCACCATTGACTTTGTCTTTTCTCATGGGGACCTGTTGCAAGGAGAAAAAGTAATAAAAAAAACAGGGATTCATGATAGATACACTGTGATTTGCCCGTTCACCACAAGACCTCAAAAACACTGGGTGGAAAGTCGATGGGCGAGATTAGGGGTGGACATTCAAGAGAAATTAGGTCTCCCTGTAGTTATTCTAGGGGGTCCCGCTGATGTATCTAAGGGTGAGCATATTCGCTCACTTACACATGATAAAATCGTCAATATTGCAGGAATGACCACCATTGGTCAGAGTGCGGCAATTATCAAAAAAGCCTGTTTGGTCATTGGTGTTGATACTGGATTGACTCACATGGGAATAACCTTTAATAGGCCTACGATTGCCCTTTTTGGCCCAACATGTCCATACCTCGAAACAAAAAATAAAAATGCAGTGGTTCTATATGAGAAGATGGTGTGTTCTCCATGTCGAAGAAAGCCTATTTGTAATAATGATTTTACCTGTATGAAATCGATTGCAATTGAACAGGTTTTTAAGGTTGCTCAAAACCTTGTAAAACAAGAAAAAAAATTATGATGCATATCTTACACATAGAAACAGGTCAACATCTTTATGGTGGAGCCCTGCAGGTTCTCCACCTGATAAAAGGTTTAAAGAAACAGGGTGTTCAAAATACACTTGTTTGCGTAAAAGATAGTGAAATAAGCAGGGCTGCTGTATGGTTTTCTGAGATTTACGATATTCCAATGTTAGGGGAATTAGATCCGGTATTTGTCGTTCGTCTTCTGAAAATTATTCGAAATACCCGGCCGGATGTTGTGCATATACATAGCAGACGAGGAGCAGATATTTGGGGTGGGATTGCTGCTGCCCTCGCAAAAACATGTGCAGTTATAACCCGCAGGGTGGATAATCCTGAGCATCCTTGGATTGTTAAGGCTAAATACAGATTCTACGATCGAGTGATTACTATATCTGAGGGCATTAAAAGGGTGTTGTTGTCAGAGGGTGTTCCATTGAAAAAGATTACCTGTATTCCAAGTGCAGTTGATACAAAGCCTTTTGAAGGCGATTGCCAAAAATCATGGTTTTACAAGGAGTTCGAGGTAAATCCAAGGGATAAGATTATAGGTGTTATAGCACAGCTTATAAAAAGAAAAGGCCATCGCTATCTCATTAATGCTGCACCTGAAATTCTTAAAAAATCACCTTACACCACATTTATGTTTTTTGGAAAGGGCCCTCTAACAAACCAGCTTCGTCAACTATGTGATGAGAACAATATAACAAACAAAGTTTATTTTGTTGGTTTTCGAACTGATCTTGAGCGTATACTTCCATGTCTGCATTTAATCGTTCATCCAGCAACCATGGAAGGTTTGGGTGTATCGCTGCTTCAAGCTGCAGCTTCCCGATTACCAATTATTGCGACCCGTGCTGGAGGGATACCTGAAATTGTGCATGACAGGGTTAATGGCTATCTTGTAGATCCTGGCAACATAAAGGGAATTACCCGTGCTGTAATAAATTTACTGGAAGATGAAGCTTTGTCCAAAAAATTTGGTCAGGAAGGACACACTATAGTATCTTCTCATTTTTCAATTAAGGCAATGGTTGAAGGCAATCTTTGTGTTTATAAAAATATACTGTCAGAAAGAAAGAATCTAAGTCCGCAAGGGTTTAGTGCTTAAAGAGCAAA
>CBFDCD010000058.1:0-10186 GCA_965603225.1 uncultured bacterium | reverse complement strand
GGTTTTAACTGCGGGAGTCGGCAGAGAGTCAATATAAAAATATAAAGAGAAAAAAGATCAGATTTCCCTGTTAATTTTGGACATGATCATGCCGGATATGGGCGGTGGAGAGACCTATGATATATTAAAGGAAATAGACAAAGACATAAGGGTCATACTTTCCAGTGGATACAGCATAGAAGGCAGGGCCACAGAGATAATGAACAGGGGTTGCAATGGATTTCTCCAAAAACCATTTAAACTCAATCAACTATCACAAAGTATAAAAGATGTATTAGAAAAGGCTGACGATTGATGAGACCTTTGAACCCTGAGCCTTAGACCCCGAACCATTATAATAACATAGGCCCGATATGGAAATTTTTTCAAAAATAAACCAACGTCATGTGACATCTGGAAGTTATATAATTAGTAAAAAGCAAAATGGTGTTTTATATAGCTGCCTCGGAAGCTGTGTTGGCGTAACGCTTTGCGACAAGAAGGCCGGAGTAGGAGGGCTCATTCATTTGCTTCTCCCAGAGCCGACAGGTACAGGTTATACCATAAAGGAAGAAATTTATGCAACAACAGGGATGCCCCTTTTTATAGATGCCTTATGTAATATGGGAGCAGAGAAAAAAAGATTAGAGACCACTATCGCAGGAGGCTCCCTGGTTGGGCCGGTAACTCAAGGGGACCTTGATCTTGATATTGGCGGCAAGACAACGGAGGTTGTTAATACAATACTAAGAAAAGAAGGTATAAAAATTAATCAGACGGAAACAGGCGGGTATTTTAGCTGCAAAATAATCCTCGACTTGAAGACCTTGAAAAGTTCTATTCAACCGATAAGTGACATAACACATTATAAAGAAAAAAATATTAAAAAACTTAATCAGTCCGAGATTCTTCATGCCATAGACCTTGTGCGACCTATTCCCCAAATAGCCCTCAAGATAATACGCATGATTCATGAAAAGGACTATGATATGCACAAGATTGCCAGGGAGGTTAAGCAGGATCAGATTATAAGCGCCAAGGTAATTAAATTATGCAATTCAACGTTTTTCGGCCTAAAGAAAAGTGTTGATTCTATTGATAGGGCATTGGTGATTTTAGGTGAGAAATTACTTATGCAATTGATTTTATCCGCCTCGTTTGAGCTATACTTTTCTGATTCTGAAGGGGGCTACTCCCTATGCAGGGGAGGGCTTTTTCAACATGCCCGTGGCGTAGCAATGGCTGCAGAGCAATTAGCCGGGTTTTCAGCAAGTGTAACACCTGACATAGCCTATACTGCAGGCCTCATGCACGATATAGGCAAGGTTGTTTTAGACCAGTATTTGGCAGTGGAGCTTCCTCTTTTTTATAGACGGACACAGATAGAAGGCATAGAGCTTTGCGAGTTGGAAGGGGAAAGGTTTGGCATTACCCACCCAGAGGCCGGCGGAATATTGGCTGAAAAATGGGGTTTGCCTGAAAATCTGAGAGATGCAATTATATACCATCACCAACCAGAGCATGCAAGCGTAGACCCTGAACTGACACACCTAATATATGTCGCTGATTTAATTATGAGCAGGTTCCACGTGGGGCAAGAATTAGAACGTCTCAATACAGAGGGATTTTCCTCTCGGTTAAAACAAATTGGACTAACCCCCTCACAGGTTCCAACAATAATAGATATCATCTCTCAAAAAATATACAATGATTCATCAGATATGGCTGATATGGCATAGTAAAACCTCGGACCATGATTAAAGCATACGGTCCTTATCAAGAACTGATTTATCCCGCCTTAACACTAATCTAATTGCTGTCTTGTTCGGGCAAAATGTGAGAAAAACCCTCGCCTTTAGCTTGAAACTTTAGCTTGATAGTCTTATTGGAGATCAGGCACAAAGTGGCAAAGGCACATATCTACAAAAAAGCCTATATAAAACCTTTTCATAGCACGAAAGTTTTTGCCACCCTCTTTAAGACAGTATGAGTTATGTATGGGTCTCGACATATAAATATTAATTTACACATCTTTTCCTATGTACATTTTCTCCTAAAACTATGGGCTTCAGCCTAAAGTAGTTGACTCGATAATGTTATTTGATTTCAAATAACTTGGCAACTGTATTTTTTTTCTATAGTCAATACTCCATTTATGTTATTGTTTAATAAACAATGAAAGTAACCGCTCAATAAACAGGGGTAGGAGTGCTTTTCTTCTGCCCCTGTATTTGTTACCAAAATTACATATAGCCCCTATTTATTGAGCTGATACAAATAAAATTCGTAACAATTAATTCTTAATATATAGTATTAAAAAGACTACAGATAGAGGAAAATGATTCAAACGACAGGAGACTAATCGATATGCATAATCAATATACTGGAAAGGGTAGGATGCCAAGGGCATATATGAACGAGGCAGAGGGAATAGTCAAAGAAATCAAGGATAAAAAAGCCTTGGTTTTAACGGATAAACAGTCAATGTGCGGACAATGCTCAGCCAAGGGTTTTTGTGACATGCTTGGAGGGGGAAAAGAGGTTTTGTCTGAGACCCTAAACCCTGTTGGCGCCAAGATTGGCGATACGGTGAGGATTGGCGTACCATTTGGCGTAGTCACAAAGGCTTCCATGGTTGTATATATGATACCAGCCATAGGGCTCACAGGAGGAGCCGCCATTGGTTATTTTTTAGGAAAATTATATAATTTTGATACCAATTTATCTACACTTATCGGTTCCTTGACCTGCTTAGGGATATCTTTGATTGCCGTCAGGTTTGCAAGTGATTCTTTGAGTAGAAAGCCCTCTTTTCAACCGGAGATTGTAAAAGTTATTACCCCCGATGCTTATAAGCAGGATAAAGAAAAACCTTAACCTCAATTAGTCTGTGACCAGACACAAACAATGGAGCTTAGTCATTATTGTCGGTGGACGCATTTAGGTTATACCCTGCCTTTTTGTAATCAGCCAGTGCACGCTCCTTTAGGAGGCTGTCGTTTGTCTTGTGTGAGTACTTATCGGCAAGCTCTGCAGCGTGACTATACATACCTTCCTTCTCGTATCCTGCCACCTTCCTGTGAACATTTGTATATTCGGAGGATTGCTCTATAATTGCAGCATGACACCATGATATAATCTTTTTAACTGCTCCCCCGCAATATGGGCAAAAAGACAGTGGCCTTTCATCTATATTCTGGATATATTCAAATCCTTTCTTGCATATTTTACAACCGTTTTCAGGGATTGTGGTCTGGTATTCGTAAATTGGCATTAAAATAGCGCTCCTTTATTATTTTTTACACACTATCTTACCATAAAATTTCGTGGCATGCTACATGCAATAGCTTTACTCAATAAAATAGGCACCAAGATTATGTATATTTTGAAATGCATTATTAACAATCGTTATTGACATTTTTAAGATGACGACTTATAAGGCTAAGTAAAATTTTTATAATGTTTTTAATAAAATTGTAAAAACACTGTATAAATGAAATTTGGGACCTTTAGAGGGTTATTTGCCGTTTGTCCAGCTTTATCGGAATTGCCTTTAAGGTCTCATTTTGTTTTTTAACAGGTTTTATTACTTGTCCAAGACAACGGTCGAATAGAAAAAGTATCTATGAAGCGAAAAAGCGGAAATTTTTACAAGGCAACAATTTTTATTGCATTGACATTATTAAAAAATTAAGGTATTTGTGCATAGGATCAGAGATCAATTGGGTGTATGTCTACCATGCCTGATAGATATGCAACAGGCAATAAGCTTACCTCAAAGCAAATTTTGGAATAAAAGCAACCCAATAAAGCGGGGCACCTTTTTATCACAGCTTAAAATATTAGATCCTTTTTTTCTCTGACTAATACACCCTGTGAACTGATTCGAATGAAAATTTATTAGCTTATAAAATTATTGGAGGTTTAAATGTATGCGGTCATACAAACTGGCGGCAAACAATACAAGGTAGAGCCAGGTGAAGAATTAAGGATAGAAAAATTAGATGGCAATGTAGGGGATGAAGTTTACTTTGATAAAGTGCTTATGCTATCAAAAGATGATAAAGTAACAATTGGGAGGCCTGTCTTGGATGGCATAAAGGTGGCTGCTAAAATTACAAGACAGGGAAGAGGCCAAAAAATTGTAGTATTCAAGTATAAGCAGAGAAAAGGATACAGAAAAAAACAAGGCCATAGGCAGGATTTTACAGGACTAAAAATAACCGGCATAGATGCGTAATCGTAGCTGTTTTTTTGCAAATACATAATCATTTAGTCGACAAGACTGAGAGAAAATATGGGTGCATTGAATACGAATATTGCCTGGTTAATTTCAACACACAATGAATAGCAAAATCTATTAGAAAAAATAATGTCACTATATAGACGCCTGCCATTTGCTTTGCCTTTGACGAGCTGGCCGGGCTTTGCTGGATTTGAGCTAACATAGCTGACTAATTGCGAAAATAGATGACTTATTGTTAGGGAAAAAATGATGATAAAAAATAAAGATTTGATACAAGGAGACATAAATGGCGCACAAAAAAGCAGGCGGTAGTACAAGAAACGGCAGGGACAGCGCTGGAAAAAGATTAGGGGTGAAAAGATATGGGGGACAAACTGTTAGCGCCGGTTCCATCCTTGTCAGACAAAGAGGGACCACGTTCCATCCCGGAAATAATGTGGGCTTAGGAAGAGACTACACCCTATTTGCAAAGATTGATGGTGTCGTAACCTTTGAAAGGGCTGGTAAATACAAGAAAAAAGTTAGCGTGTATGGCCAGCAGGTGAAGGACCAATTAGTAGCGCTAAACTAACACTTTTTTCAAAGCAAGATATCAATTGGGAGAAAATGGTTAAAAGAAGAGAATTTACCTGCTAAAGATTGTTAATTTTAATCTATATTTCAAGAGAAACAGATATACCTATCTTAAACTGGGCTGGTTTACAAATGAGATTGGAATCCAGCCCACCCTTCAGTAACAATTCATTATTGTGTACCTTTCAAGATGCATGTGCGCAACTGTTTAGTATCCGGAAAAGTATAATTGCCCTGAATGCCTTTATATGGTATATATCAATGAATAATATTGTGTTTGCTCTATTACTATAATAGTTCAGCCACAAAGCCTGCCCTGGCGCGACTTTTGTGCAATTTAGTTAAGTAGTCATTTGATTTTCTTGACGAGGTTATTTATGACTATCTTGTAATGCCAGGTCTGGGCCAGGGAATCTAAGTCACTAAAATTATATTATTCTATGGGAGGTAAATGCAGGGCTGACAATTGTAACGTTAGATTCTTCCCTTTTTGATACCTGCCTGCCGGCGGGAAGGTTTTTAATGTATACCCCGTCTCTGCACCTTCGTTCCTTGGTAAATGAAATGGTACAATTAAATTACTACGTGCAACTGTTATCAAGTGCATAGATGTCTGCTCCTATTCATTGGGCTGATACAAAAATAGTACCCCTTTAAAAAAATGTTAGAAAGGTATATGACGTGGGATTTGTTGATGAGGCGGATATTACTGTAAAACCAGGAAACGGTGGGGCCGGTTGCGTTAGCTTTAAAAGAGAAAGATTTATTCCTAGAGGTGGGCCTGATGGCGGAGACGGTGGAAAGGGAGGAGATGTTTTAATAAAGGCTTCGGATAAATTATATTCCCTGTATGATTTCGGCTCAAAGCGTTTTTTTAAGGCGGAAAATGGAAAACCCGGAAGCGGGAAAAACAGGGCAGGAAGAAAAGGAAGGGAGATAGAAATACTTGTACCAGTAGGCACTATGATAAAAGACGGGGACACTGAAGAACTTCTTACAGACCTAACATATAATAATCAAAAAATTGTGTTTTTAGAGGGCGGAAATGGCGGAAAGGGAAATAAACATTTCGCTACCTCAACGAACAGGGCCCCCAAATTTGCACAAAAAGGCCAGGACGGAAAGGAAAAAAGCCTTAAACTGGAGCTGAAACTTATTGCCGACATTGGGCTCATAGGTTTACCTAATGTTGGTAAATCCACTCTTTTATCCAGACTTTCCAATGCCCGCCCGCAAATAGCCAACTATGCATTTACAACGCTTGCCCCTAACCTGGGTGTTGTTGCCTTTGACGAGGATTTATCCCTCACAATTGCTGATATCCCTGGTCTAGTAGAGGGGGCAAGCAATGGAAAGGGATTGGGACATAGGTTTCTGCAGCATATTGAGCGAACAAAGACACTTCTTCATTTAATAGACATACATCGTACTCCTTCAGGAGGCATTCTGGATGATTTTTTAACAGTGCAAAAAGAATTAAGGCAATCATCTCCCTATCTTGAAAAAAAAAGGCAGATAATTGTACTAAACAAGATCGACCTAAGCCCTTTCACTAAAGAAGATATAGATACATTACTCCATACCTTCATTCAAAAAGGCTATGAGTGTATGGCAATATCAGCACTCAGAGGTGATGGTATAAAAAATCTTAAAGAACTATTGAAAAATTTGGCCCTTTCATTGTAAAAAACCATTAAGACCATTGAAAGGTAAGGCCCAAGGAATGGTATTCAGGTATCAATGCCTATTAATTTACAACATTGCCGAAAGTGACATCAAACCTGCCTGTACGAATGCAGTGGCCTAACTGCACAGGCATGTTTGATGTATTGGTGGAAAGTCAGCCCTGCCTCCGACCCGGAGGGGGCGGTCAACCCTGAACCTATGAACTGAAAAAAATAACCTCATAAAACACCAAGGATGAACAATACAAGAAGAAACATAATTAAAGACGTTAAGCGGGCTGTAATAAAAATTGGTAGCAGCGCCTTAACAACAGAGAATGGTTTAAATATAAACGTCATTAACTCCCTTAGCCAGGATATTTCTTCACTTATGAAAAAAAGGGGATTAGAAATTATCCTTGTATCGTCAGGTGCTATTTCTTCCGGTATGAGAAAAATCGGGCTCTCTCAAAGGCCTCAATCTATCTCCCAACAACAGGCAGTTGCAGCAATAGGCCAAGGCAGTCTTATTCTTTCATATGAAAATGCCTTCAAAAATTATGGCCAGACAGTCGCACAGATTCTGGTAACAAGGGATGACCTAACCAACAGGAAGAGATATTTAAATACACGAAACACGCTTTTTACGCTTCTCAACTGGAAAATTGTGCCTATAATAAATGAAAACGACACTGTTGTAGTAGATGAGATAAAATTTGGTGACAACGATAATCTAAGCGCTATGATGGCAAATCTTGCCGGAGCTGACCTTGTTATTAATCTGACAAATATAGATGGTCTCTTTAATGATGATCCAAGATTAAACAAGGACGCCAGGTTAATTCCCCTGGTAAAAAAAACAACAGGCAAGATTGAGAAAAATGCGAGTTCCATCCCAGGAGCCTTGGGCAAGGGGGGAATGGGAAGCAAGGTGAAGTCAGCCAAAAGTATATCTGTTTGTGGAATTCCTACTATTATTGCAAACGGGTTAAAGAAAAATATCATCCGAGCAATCTTTGACGGCAAGGAAGAGGGTACTCTATTTTTACCTCAAGCTGACCCAATGGGAAGACGCAAGCACTGGATCGCCTTCACAAAATCACCAAAAGGAACAATAATGGTGGACAGTGGCGCAGAAAAGGCCCTATTAGAGAATGGTAAAAGCCTACTCCCTTCCGGCATTATTGCCGTTTATGGAAAGTTTAGCCTTGGGAACTCTGTTATTGTAATCAACGGGGAAGAAAAAAAACTTGCAGTTGGTCTCGTGAACTATCGCTCAAACGATGTAGAAAAGATTATGGGCCATAAAAGCTCAGATATAGAAAAACACTTAGGGTACAAACACTACGACGAGGTTATACACAAGGACAACCTCGTTATCATAGATAAAAGATAACTATTAAAATTATAGTGGTTGATATTTGTTTTTATTATAAAGTTCAATAACCCTTGGGGAACACAATAGCCAATGGAAATGAATCTACATGAAAAAATAACAGCTATGGCAAGAGATGCAAGATGTGCCGCCAGGGTCTTAAGGAGTGCAAAGAGGAACAAAAAAGACAAGGCCTTAGGATTTATGGCGGATGCAATTCTTTCAAGGAAAAATGAGATAATAAATACCAAAGATGTATTCCTGGCTAAGCAAAATGGATTAAACCATGCAATGATAGACAGGCTAACCTTAACTGAAAAAACAATCTCCTCAATGGTTGACGGGTTAAGGGAGATAGCCGCCCTTCCTGACCCGATCGGTGAGGTGCCGGGCATGTGGATAAGGCCAAACGGATTGCAGGTTGGCCGTGTAAGGGTGCCATTAGGGGTAATAGGCTTTATTTATGAATCAAGGCCTAATGTAACGGTTGATGCCGCCGCTCTTTGCCTGAAATCCGGAAATGCAGTGTTATTAAAGGGCGGGTCTGAGGCGATAAATTCTAATTTAATTTTAAACGAAATTTTAAACGAGGCCATGGAAAGGGCAAATTTACCTGGAAAATCCATCCAGGTTATCCCATCTACCGAACATGAGGCGGTTGGACTCCTCCTTAGAATGGATGATTATGTGGATGTAATCATCCCCAGGGGCGGCGAGGAGCTCATCAGATTCGTAAATGAAAACTCTCGCATTCCAGTGCTGAAACACTTTAAGGGGGTATGCCATGTTTATGTAGATAAGTATGCCGACCTAAATATGGCTCAAAACATATGCTTTAATGCCAAGGTCCAAAGGCCTGGCGTTTGCAATGCAATGGAGACTATGCTGGTCCATGAGGATGTTGCTTTATCTTTTCTGCCTGGTATGGTAACGGTTTTTCAGGATGCGGGAGTTGAAATAAGGGCATGCGAGAAAACCCTTAAAATAATCCCGGAACTTACCCCTGCAAGAGACAGTGATTGGCCGGCTGAATTTCTGGATCTTGTCTTGGCGGTTAAAACGGTGAGAGATATGGATGACGCCCTAAATCATATTGATAGTTACGGCTCCAACCATACAGAGGCAATTGTAACCACACATTATGACCGGGCTAGGGAGTTTCTGGAAAAAGTTGACGCCTCAGCCGTATTTGTTAATGCCTCTACCAGGTTTAATGACGGGTTTGAGCTTGGCCTTGGCGCAGAGATTGGAATAAATACATCAAAGCTTCATGCATACGGTCCAATGGGTCTCAAGGAGTTGACCACGACAAAATTTATTGTTTTCGGATCCGGGCAGGTAAGACAGTGAGATTAGGCATACTTGGAGGGACCTTTAACCCGATTCATTCAGGCCATCTGAGGGTTGCTGAGGAGGTAGGCGGAAACCTGGACCTTGAATCGGTTTACCTTATACCATCCAGTATACCGCCCCACAAGATCACTCATCAGGTAGCTGATTTTTCTCATCGTTTTGAAATGGCGCGGTTGGCAAGTGAGATTTCGCCTGTGCTCAAGGTGTGGGATATTGAGGGCCAAAGGCCTGGTCCATCCTATTCCATAGAAACACTTAGGTTATTTCATTCACGCTTTGGGCCTGGCCTCGAACTTTTTTTTATTATAGGAACAGATGCATTTTCATGGATTAAAACCTGGAAAGAATATAAAGTTCTTTTCAAATATGCATCATTTGTTGTAATCAATAGACAGGAACATAAAACAGATGAGTTCTTTTCATTTGTTGAATCCCTTGATGCCGGCCTTGTGTGGGACGATAAGAAAAAATGCTTTAGTCACCCCATGGGGACTGACCTGTTTTCAATGAATACAACCATAATGGATATTTCAGCAAGTAGAATCAGACAAATGGTGGCCAGGGGCGAGTCTATTCGGTTTATTGTTCCTGAGGTCGTGAGAAAATATATAGAAAACAAAGGTTTATACCGGATTAATGAACCCACTCGATAAAGCGCTTCTATGTGTAAAAATTATTAATGAGAGGAAGGTCAAAGACCTCGTTCTCTTTGAGATAGGAAAGCTGTCTTCCATAGCAGACTACTTTCTTATTGCCAGCGGCACATCAAACAGGCAGGTCCAGGCTATTGCAGGACATTTAAAAAGGCGGATGAAAGATGAAAGTGTTACCCTTCTTGGCATAGAGGGGGAAAATGATGGCCACTGGATTCTGCTGGATTACGGTGATGTTATAGTCCACCTTTTTTATGAACCTGTAAGAGAATCCTATGACCTGGAAGGATTATGGGTTGAGGCCCCACGGATAGAGTTGAGCAATGAAATCAGCGAAGGTGAA
>CBFDCD010000057.1:0-10345 GCA_965603225.1 uncultured bacterium | reverse complement strand
TGGAGTGCGGCATTGACTCCATAAGCCTCATACCGGACACGGTGATAAAGACACGCCTTGCGGTGGCTAAGAAGGAGGGGGAGATGGGGAAAGGAGATAAAGGGGAGGTAAAATAGAACTGACCATCAACCAATCGTCTCTGCGAAATACGCTTCATCCCAGATTTCAGCATGGCCGCCGAGCTTATCTTTTACCGATGGGAATTTTTCCATTATAGCGTTGTTCGAGAATCCTTTAATTTTAGAAACAATTTCGTCTACAGAAAGCTCACCATTCGATTCTACATACAAATGTACATGATCAGGGGCCAGGTGGAGAAGGTCCACAAATCCTCCAATCCTCTCGCTGCAAAGCAAAAAGGTGCCATGAACAAGGTCTGTAAAATTGCTGGCCGGGTTGAAAATGAGCATTCTGTACGTCACATTCCAGGAGAGGTGGTATTTAATTTGAACATACAAACCATCCGGATCACGTCCCAGCATCTGCATGGCCAATGCACGCTCATATTTTATTTTCTCAGAGTGAAATAATCTCGGGTACGATTCTCTTTTATAGAGTTTTAGGGATGAATTGTCTTGATTGTTAGCCCTGTTTTCTGATGCGCTCACCAGACTGAGAACCGGCTGAAAGGCATGACATTTAAATGCTTCCTTGTCCTGTATACAGCGATTTAAATCACATAAAATCGATTCCTGAAATTCCAACTCAATGCAGACATTGCACTTTTGATGTATGCTTGATGTATTTGCCTTGGCGCATTCCATGCACTTTGTCGGCAGTTTATTTGAATCAGTCATTGGCCATTGCCCTCCTTTTCTTTCAGTCTGTCCGGGTGTATCCATTAATCCTTGCTCAGTCCGGCAAGCTCAGGTTACTAAACTAAAAATAGAGGCAATGCTTTCACATTAATCTATCTATGGCCTTTTCTATGATACCGCGAATCTCCGCGAGTCTTTCTTCAGACTGGGCTTCGAATCGGAGCACAAGGGCGGGCTGGGTATTGGAAGCTCTGACCAGCCCCCATCCATCATCAAATACAACCCTGACGCCGTCTACATCGATTGTTTTATATTGTTTACCAAATTCATTTTTCAATCTGTCTACAAGATTAAACTTTTTGGCGTCAGGACATTCTACCCTGATTTCAGGTGTGGTAAATGAAGGGGGTATATCCGACAGTAGCTGCTCAATTGATTTGCCTGTGTTTGATAGTATCTCTAAGAGCCTGCAAGAGGCATAGATGGCGTCATCATATCCGAAATACCTGTCGGCAAAAAACATATGTCCGCTCATCTCTCCGGCGAGCAGGGCGCCTGTCTCCTTCATCTTGTTTTTTATCAACGAATGACCTGTCTTCCACATAATGGCATTTCCACCGTGGCTTTCAATATCTTTGTACATCCTGTCCGAGCACTTAACCTCGGATATTATAGTTGCCCCTGGATTTTTGCTCAGTATATCCCTTGCAAAAAGCACTAAAACCATATCACCAAATATTATACTTCCGGAGTCATCTACCACACCAATCCTGTCTCCATCCCCGTCAATTCCTATGCCAAGGCTTAGATTATTTTTTTTCACTTCTTGAATAAGGTCTCTCATGTTATCCAGCACGGTTGGGTCCGGCTCATGGTTTGGAAAGTTGCCATCCATATCGCAATAAAGATCATGGACCTCACAACCAAGAGACTCTAAAATCTTTAAACCTGCAGGACCTCCTGTGCCGTTTCCAGCATCAAAACCTACCCGTATCCCCGGTTTTATTTTTATGCCCTTCAGTACTCTGTCTATATATGGTTCAATAATTTCATATGTTGAGCGTTTACCCTTTCCTTGTGCAAATTCCCCTTTTTCGATAAGCCTTCTTACCTTCTGGATTTCATCTCCATAGATAGTATCAAAGCCGCTGCATATCTTAAAGCCGTTGTACTCAGGCGGGTTGTGGCTCGCCGTTACCATGATTCCGCCATCCGCCTTCAGGTGGCGCAATGCAAAGTAAAGCGCCGGTGTAGGGCACACTCCAACATCTATAACATTACAGCCTGAGGAAATAAGCCCCTCGGTTACACCATCGCTTATCATAGGCGAGCTTAGCCTGCAGTCCCTGGCAAGGACAATATTTTTTTCTCCCAGTTGATTAAAATAGGTTCCAAAACCTTTGCCAAGGGTGACAGAATCATTTTCCATGATGTCTTCACCTATAATTCCCCTCATATCGTATTCTCTGTAAATCTCTGGGTTCATATTCTTCCCCCTTTTTTCTTTGTGTGTTGTTTATAAAATCTGATTCCGTCCCTGGGATTTTAACAGGGCAACGAGCTTTTTAACATCCTGTGATCTCTGTTTTTTGCATACCATAAGGACGTCATCCTCTTCTATTATAACCAGATCTTCCACACCTAATAGTGCAACTAATTTTTTTGGGCTATATACAATACACTGAGTGGAATCAAGGTTGATAATCTCTCCAATAAATGCGTTTTTTTCCGTGTCTGCCGGCCAGTATTGCGCTGCAGATGGCCATGAGCCTACATCATTCCATCCAAAATCTCCCTCGATCATAAGGACGTTTTTTGATTTTTCTATGACGCCATAGTCGACAGATATGGATTCCATATCTTGATAGCAGTCTCTTATAGCTTCTTGTTCATTATCTGAGCCAAGCGATGGTTTTATTTTTATAAGGCACGCGTAGTTAAGATTCATGTGTGTTTTGATTTCCTGAATCATGCTTGATGTCTTTGTTATAAAAATACCGCTGTTCCAAAAGAAATTGCCCTTTTTTATATAAGACTCCGCAGTACTCATGTCAGGCTTCTCATGAAAAGATTTTACGGCAAATATCTTTTTCCCATTGTCTATTATCTCTCCGGTTTGAATATATCCATATCCGGTCTCAGGCCCCTTTGGAGGGATACCGATTGTTACTATACAGGTTCCCCTGGATGCTTTATACGCGCCTGAGATTATTGTTTGATGAAACCTTTCAGTGTCCTTTATATAATGATCTGCCGGCAATATTACCATAACAGCATTTGAGTTGGCCTTTTGAATATACAGAGAGGAAAGGCCAATTGCAGGGGCTGTGTTTTTACCATAAGGTTCACAGATTATGTTTCCGTCTGGTATTTCAGGAATGGCTTTTCTGATGATATCTGCCTGCGATTCAGTAGTTATTATGTAGATCCTGCCAGGGGGAATAATGGGCCTTATGAGCTCAATGGTTTTTTTCAGGAGTATCTCATCTCCTGTTATATTCAGGAGTTGCTTTGGCTTATTTTTCCGACTCCTTGGCCAGAACCTTGTGCCGCTCCCCCCAGCCAGTATAAGTGCATATACATTATCTCCAAATGGCAGGTTCTCCATGTTTTACAATGCCCTCGTCCATTCCGGCCTGAGATTTACTTGTCCTTTAAGGGCCATATCAATTAAATCAAGGGTTCGCTCCTTGTCTTTCGGTAGTCTGGCCTTTACTGGCAGGTAATTTGATGCATGGTTGGAGAAAAACAGCCCTTTAGTGATGTTAGTAGAGGCAATCATTTCCCTTAACTCCATTAGCATGCCGCGGTTGTCAGGGAGTTCAAATTTTCCAGCATAAAGCTCTTCTGCAACAGGTGTGCTCGGGATTATCATAAGCGTTAAGGCGCCAATATAGTCAGGATCCATTGCGCTGAGCAGTTTTCCAGTTTCTCTGGCATGGACAAGGGATCTTTTTTTTCCTGCTATGCCTAAAAGAACTGTAACAGAAAGTTTTATCCCCGCCCTCATAACCTTTCTTCCCATATCTATCATCTTCTTGGGGTTTGCCCCTTTCCTGATAGCCTCTAATGTCTGTTCGTCTCCTGTTTCCACACCCATATAAATGATCCCCAGGCCCATTTTCTTCAATTCGACTAATTCTTCCTCCTTCTTCATGCTTATGCCTTTGGCATTGGCGTAAAGACCTATTCGGTTGACCCAGGGAAGATGCTCATTGATCTGTTCAAAAATCCATTTCAAACGGGGGGATGGTATTATAAGGGCGTCACCATCCATAATAAAGAGCCTTTTCTGGTTTCTCATGTGCCGAGATGCAAAGAGTATATCGCTCAGAATAATGTTATTATCTTTTATACGAAACCGCTTATCCTTGTATGTTCCACAAAAGGTGCACTTATTGTGGGAGCAGCCAACAGTTGCCTGAAGCAGTATGCTCCTCGCCTCGCTTGGCGGCCTTATGCAGATGCCCTCATAGTGCATTCCACTTTCATTCTGAATTGAATCCATTTCTATCCTTTATTTATTTTGTAGTGTATACATTTCAGTAGGTATATTTTAATAGAAGAACGAAATATTAAAAAACACCGGTATCATAGCATTATTTTTCATAGTTTTCATCGTTTATTCCTCTAATCCTTTGATTATTTACTAATAATCTTGGGTATCCTATCCGATATACTATGTTAAAACCTTGTGGTATGTTAATCTAATTGAATAATTTGTAAATTTTAAAATTGTCTTAAGTTTAAATAATATGTATATTGAAGACAATGGAACCATAGATGATTGATATAACGCTTTAATCAGATGCAAAGGTACAAATATGGCCCAGATTGATGCCTTTTTTAAGTTAATGAATGAGTTAGGTGCTTCAGACCTCCACCTTGCTGCAGGGCAGAAGCCTGTATTAAGGGTCAGGGGAGAGCTTGAAAGAGTGAAGTACAATGTATTGGATGATGATACGTTAAGGACTATGCTGTATGAGATAGCGCCGGAACATAAAACAAAGATATTTGAAGAGACGGGCGATGTTGATTTTGCATACGAGATCCCAAAGCTTGCCAGGTATAGGGCAAATTTTTTCAGACAAAAAAATGGTGTTGCCGCAGTATTCAGGGAAATACCTGAAAGGATTTCAACATGTGAAGAGCTCGGGCTCCCGCCGGTAATACAAAAGTTAGCTTCATTGCCAAGGGGGCTTGTCCTTGTTACAGGGCCTACAGGCAGCGGAAAGTCAACTACCCTTGCAGCTATAATTGATGTGGCAAACAACACGAGGAAGGACCATATAATTACTATTGAAGACCCCATTGAATTTGTCCATCAAAGCAGGCAGTCAGTCATAAACCACCGGGAGGTTGGCATTCATACACGATCGTTTGCAGCAGCGCTAAGAGGTGCCCTTCGAGAAGACCCTGATATTATTTTAGTTGGAGAAATGAGAGATCTGGAGACAATATCCCTTGCTATTGAGGCCTCATCAACCGGCCATCTTGTTTTTGCAACATTGCACACATCCTCTGCTGCAAAGACCATTGACAGGGTAATAGATGTTTTTCCTACGGAACAGCAGGAACAGGTTAGAAGCACACTGTCTGATGGAATAAGGGCAGTAGTAGCACAGAATTTATTTAAAAGGATAGATAAAAAGGGCAGGGTCGCCGCCCTTGAGATCATGATTGCAACCCCTGCCATCAGAAATCTAATTCGCGAGAAAAAGACCTTTCAAATCCCATCAGCCATTCAGACAGGAAAAAAATACGGCATGATGTCATTAGATGATGCTATTTTGGAACATCTGAACCGTAAAAGGATAAGCCCTGGCGACGCATATGCAAAGTGTAATGATAAGGCAAAATTTATGCAGTTTCTCAAGAAACCTCCGACAGACTTTACCGAAGCATAAACTTTAGGTACAGCAAGATGAAAAAGCAGCAAATAGAAAATATTATGGGGAAAATGTTAGAATTTCAGGACGATGTCTCGGACCTGAATATAACAGTTGATAAGCCACTTCAGGTAGAGGCATCGGGTGAATTAATACCCGTCTATCTTGAACCTCATATTGAGAGGCTGACGCCCTTCCAGACAGAAATATTTGCCCTGAACATGATCAATAATGACAGGAGGCTTACAATAACCCTTTTAACAGAGGGGTCATGTGATTTATCTTATCAACTGACTGGAAAGGCGCGCTTCAGGGTTAATGTATTTTCCCAGAAGGGATGTTATTCCGTGGTTATGAGGCAGCTGTCTAACAAAGTGCCAACAATTAAAGAAATGAGGCTTCCCTCTGCCTTCTTTAAGATGACAGAGATATTAAATGGGATAATCCTTGTTACAGGGGCTACAGGAAGCGGTAAAAGTACATCTCTTGCAGCATTTTTAGACGAGATAAATGAAAAAAAGTCAGTCCATGTAATTACCCTTGAAGATCCAGTAGAATTTATCCATTCACAGAAGAAGTCAACATTTAATCAGAGAGAGATGGGGGTTGATTTTGACAAATTCTATACAGGATTACGGGCATCCTTGCGACAGGCGCCAAAAGTAATTCTCGTTGGTGAGATACGAGACAGGGAGACAGTTGAAATAGGGCTTTCTGCAGCTGAGACCGGGCATCTTGTTCTGAGTACACTTCATACAGTTGATGCAGGCCAGACCATAAACAGGATTATCGGCATGTTTAGCAAGGAGGAAGAAAGGCAGGTTAGGATAAGACTTGCCGATACTATAAGGTGGATAGTTTGCCAAAGGCTTTTACCAAAAATAGGAGGAGGGCGAGTGGCAGCCTTTGAGATATTAGGTTCAAACCTGAGGGTGAAAGACCTAATTCTAAATGGTGAGTCAGAGGAAAACACGTTTTATGATATTATGGCAGATAGTGAGCCCTTTGGGATGATGACATTTGATAATAGCATTGCCGAGCACTATAAAAATGGTCTGATTACAGCTGATACAGCTATTGCCTATGCGTCACGCAGGGCAGTTGTAGGCAGACTACTAGACTCAATTAAGGCATCCAGGGGGGAAAAGACCACAAGCATAGAGGGTCTTTCAATAGAAAAAGAAGAGAGCTTTGATGATTTTATACGATAGACAGAAACGGATAGGTGTTTTGCTGTTTTTATCAAACCCTTTAACGGAAAACCCCTGATCATATACCTTATTTTAAAGCAACTTTAATGAGGTTTTTAATGATTTTTATGTACAGACACAGTTTGTTAGCTTACTTAAAATGCTTTATGGAGGCATAGTATGGATGTTATTTGCACCTCATGCGGGGCTAAATTAAAGATAAGAGAAGAAAAGCTACCTCCTGACCAAACAGTGAAGATAACATGCCCAAAATGTAAGCAAAAGATAAGGATAAACACCAGAGAACCTGAACACCAGGCAACATCAGAAAAGAAACCAGCAAGCGGAAAAGTTGTACTTGACTATGATGAGTTTGCAAGCCCCCTTGATTTTTTGGAAGGAGGAATCAGATTAGCCCTTACACTAGTCAACGATGATATTAATACAGTTGACATTAATTTTACCCTTGATGAGTTGTCATATAAATGTATTTCTCCTTCGTCAATACCAGAGGCAATGGATAAGCTTCTCCTCCATCACTTTGACCTGATAATACTTTCTGACGGGTTCGACGGGCAAGATTTTGAAAACAACCCTGTCAACAAATACCTGAATAGCCTTTCCATGAGCATACGAAGGAAAATATTTTTCGTTCTTTTAGGTGAACAATTTAAGACAATGGACAACATGATGGCGTTCGGGGCAAGCGCAAACCTTGTAGTAAACCCTCGTGATTTGCCTGATCTGACCCTAATTCTTAAAAAGGCCATAAATGACAACAATCAGTTTTATAAAGTTTTTATGGACACCCTAAGGGAGACAGGCAAGATATAAATGATGTTACAAGGTAAGCAACGGCTCACGGATCACGGTGAAAGGCTGCCTAAAGAATATGGTGGATAATAAAATTTTTTCAATAAAGATAGAAAGGTCATTGACACCGTAAAAATTATTTGTTATCAGGTATAAGTAGTTTAGTGCTTCAAGCTAAGGGAAAGCGGTGAAAAACCGCTGCAGAAGATTACTGCTGTAATCCCGGCCCCGATTTTATAATCGGGGAAGTTATCTCACAGGCATAACCTTTTTTAAGGGGTAACGTCACTGTCTCTTTGTAAGGGGATGGGAAGGCAAGTTAGTGAGCCGGGAGAGCCAGAAAACCTATTGAGGCATGCTTTTTATTTCTTGATCTGGAAACCAAAGCAAAGATTTAGCAATTAAATGCCGATTTCCTTATAAAGATTAAGGAAATCGGTTTTTTATTATAAGAGTATTCCTTTGCTGAAACAGGGAAAGCGGTGAAAAACCGCTGCAGAAGACTGCTGCTGTAATCCCTCCTGTTCCTTTAAAAGGGAAGAGGAACCCTCTTAGCAATAATTTGCCACTGTTCGCTTTCACCGGAATGGGAAGGCAGCTAAAAGGGAGGGAGAGCCAGAAAACCTGCGAGGAATATTCCTCTGTATTCTCCGGTCTGAGAATGTGAGCATATAATGCAATTTATAAGCCCACCATCTTTTGACTGATGGCGGGCTTTTTTAATTTTAAAGGGAGGTAATTATATATGAGAACCGGGGTAATCGTTTATGTTGCAGGCAAAGAGGCACTTAATTATGAGGCAGATTTGGAAGAGGCTGGAAAAAGATTAAATATAAAGGCGGACAGGATTGAGGTTGTTTCATCGATGGATGAAAATTTTGATTTAATGCACGCCTGGTGGTTTTTAACGATTAAGGGAATGAAAAAGATTGTTTGTATGACTGCTGAGGTTGTGAACCATTCCCAACTTGAACTCACTGGAAGGGAGATGAGGTTGTGCGGATAACAAACCGAGAACCGAATTAAATTAAGGACTATCCGGAATTGAGTGTATTAAAGATGACATTCAATAGCTGGAAAAGACTTGGTGTAATCGTTCATAGGTTCAGGGTTCAACGTTCAGGGTTAGGGAAAAGACTGAAATTAAATCCCCGAAATGCTCGTAAAAAATGCGGGTTTTGCCACATTATTGCCAAGTACCATGTTCCAGACTTGCCCGTCATAACAGTCGTTCAGGCGAGGCAGGCGGGTTTGTGGGAATCTTGAAGCGGTCGGTTTTCCCTTACAAAACGCTTACAAAATATCGTATGGTGATGAGAATACAACCTTTGAATTCTGTAGAAGATCCCGCTGGGCGGGAAACCTTTGAACCCGTGAACGGTTACGACTTGATTAACTGTAGTTATATACAGACATCGTCACTCACATTATACAAATAACTGGAGACCTTTATCTCCCGTTGGATTGCAAATTAATTTGACATCAGTTCAGTCTGGGTTATAGGATTCAGCCCGCCACAAGAACGGCGGATATAGGTTCAAGGTTAAGGGTTAACCGCTTCGCGTTTTTCCCCTTAGCTATTGATTCCATTGGGCTAATACCACGAGAGCTTAACCTCTGAACCTCTGAACCGTGAACCTTTTAACCCAACTCTTGGGCTGGAAATGGAGGTTATGGTCCACAATATTACACCATGATACGTTATAGATTACGATGCCTGTATATAGTAGTTTTCATAGGGGAAAACTGACATGAATAGTCAATGACGATAAAAAAATTGGAGAAAGGCAATGAAAAAGATATCTATGATACCCATTCTTTTGGCTGGATTAATCCTGCCCGTATTTGGTACGGCCCAGGAGGAAACAAAAGAAGTTACAACACTTGAAGAGGTAGTAGTGACTGCAGGGCGGGTGGAGGAAGAGAAAAAAGATATTACTTCTAATATAACAGTAATTGATGAGGAAGGAATTAAAACATCCTCAGCAAGTGATCTTGGGGAATTGCTTGCTGAAAAAGGGATTGGACACATTCAAAAATATCCGGGTTCTCTAACCTCTGTTGGAATACGGGGCTTCAGAACAGAAGCTACCGGCAATGACCTGATGGGTCATGTGCTGATTTTGCTGAACGGAAGGCGGGCAGGCACTGGAAATGTTGCCAAGATTATGACAAAAAACATAGAAAGTGTGGAGGTAATAAGAGGACCGGCGTCTGTTCAATATGGCTCGGCAGCCATGGGAGGAGTAGTAAACGTTATCACCAAAAAGGGAGATGACAAACCGACATTATTTGTCGAGGGGGCAATTGGGAGCTTTGGTTACAGGGATGCAAGCGCAGGATTTTTTGGAAAGATTAAAGAGATAGACTTTTCCGGTAGTTTTACAAGGAATTCTATGGATGATTACTCCACTGCAGAGAGTGAAAAATATTACAATACCGGTTATAATCGCAAAGAAAACATAAGTCTTAACCTTGGGTGTGAATTTTTGCCCAGACATCGAATCGGAATTATCTATAATTATTTTGATGCAAATAAAGTTGGCTTACCGAGCAATTTAAGCCAAAATGACCTTGACGATTATAAGGATACAGGCAATAAATCTATTGATTTTATCTACGATGGATCTACAAATAATGAAATCTTTTCATGGAGGGCCAGGTATTTTGATGGAGAAGACGACGGAATGTGGTT
>CBFDCD010000056.1:0-10416 GCA_965603225.1 uncultured bacterium | reverse complement strand
GCAGTTGTCCTTCTCCTTGAGCAAGAGGCAACCATCCCGTTTATTGCACGGTATAGAAAGGAGGCCACAGGGAGCCTTGATGAAGTCATACTCACCTCTATCCGAGACATGCTTCACAAATTAGAAGAACTTGATTCACGACGGGAATTTATACTGAAATCCCTGGAACAACATGGACATCTTACCGATGAACTAAAAAAAGAGGTGACAGTCGCTGAAACCATGACCGCCCTCGAAGATATCTATCTGCCGTATAAACCGAAACGACGCACAAGGGCCACCATTGCAAGGGAAAAGGGTCTCGAGCCCCTTGCTGAATTGATATTTGCACAAAATGGGATTGATCCGTTGCAGGAGGCAACTCAATTTATAGACCCTGAAAAGGGGGTTGAAAACGCAGAAGATGCCCTGGCTGGGGCACGGGATATTATGGCCGAGAAAATCAATGAGGATCAGGACGGGAGGGTTCTGATACGGAAGCTTTTTGAATCCAAAGGTATGATTAAGAGCAGGGTAGCACCTAATATGGAATCAAAGGGACAAAAGTACAAGGATTACTTTGAATGGGAAGAGCCTTTGTCAACGGTTCCATCGCACAGACTTCTTGCAATGAGGAGAGGAGAAAAGGAAGGCATTCTTTATCTTACAATCGAGCCCAGCGAGGAAGAGGCCCTTGCCATTTTAGAGGGACTGTTTGTGAAAGGAAGTGGTGAAGATTCCGATCAGGTTACGGTATCAATTCATGATTCCTACAAGAGGCTGCTGTCAAGATCCATGGAGACGGAAGTAAGGCTGAAATCAAAGGGAAAGGCGGATAATGAGGCAATAAAGGTATTTGCTGATAACCTTAGAGAACTCCTGCTCGCATCTCCTTTAGGAGAAAAAAACGTTATGGGTATTGATCCCGGCTTCAGGACAGGATGCAAGGTAGTCTGTCTGGATAGACAGGGAAAGTTTTTGGTCCATGATACTATATTTCCCACTATGGGTGATAAAAGGGAAAGTGAGGCTGGAGAAAAAGTTAAGAAATTATGCATCGACTACCGGATAGATGCCATAGCAGTTGGAAACGGCACAGCAAGCAGGGAAACCGAGACCTTTTTAAGAAAGCTTGAACTTCCGGAAACAGTGCAGATTGTAATGGTAAATGAAAGCGGGGCCTCAATATATTCTGCATCCGAGGTTGCCAGAGATGAGTTTCCAGATCTTGATTTGACTGTTCGCGGGTCTGTATCCATTGGAAGGAGACTCATGGATCCCCTTGCTGAGTTAGTAAAGATAGACCCCAAGTCGATCGGTGTTGGCCAATACCAGCATGATGTTGACCAGGTCGATCTTAAGAGTTCCCTGGATGATGTGGCAATGAGCTGTGTAAACAGGGTGGGCGTGGATATAAACAGGGCGAGTGTTCAGCTTCTTGCCTATGTTTCCGGACTTGGCCCCCATCTTGCGAAGAATATAGTTGCATACAGAAATGAAAATGGCGCTTTTGACTCAAGAAATGCATTAAAAAAGGTTCCCCGCCTGGGACCTAAGGCATTTGAGCAGTCAGCTGGTTTTTTGAGAATTCTTAATGGAAAAAATCCACTGGATGCAAGCGCCGTACATCCCGAATCCTACCATGTGGTTGACACAATGGCAGAGGACTTGGAGTGCAGTCTAAGTGATCTTCTTGCCGGACCGGAACTTAGAAACAAGATAAACCTGTCAAAATATGTGAATGATGAGATAGGAATCCTCACCCTAAACGATATAATGGAGGAACTGGCAAAACCAGGACGGGACCCCAGGGAAAGATTCGAGTCCTTTGAATTTGAAAAAGGGATCGAAAAAATCGGTGACATCAAGACAGGCATGAAACTTTCGGGCATTATAACTAATGTGACGGCATTCGGGGCCTTTGTGGATATAGGCGTCCATCAGGATGGACTGGTTCACATAAGCGAGCTATCCGACAGTTTTGTTAAAAATCCCTCTGATTTGGTAAAAGTAGGTCAGAAGGTAAGTGTGTCGGTAATAAGTGTAGATATTGAAAGAAATAGGATTTCTTTGTCCATGAAAACCGCATTTGACAGTAAAAGGGAAAGCAAAAAGGGTAAAGCCAAAAAACCATCCTCTAAAAAAGCAGGGTGGGCTAAAAAAGAGAAAAAGACCTTTGGTAATCCCCTTGCCGACCTGTTTAAGCAGAAATGAATGGTGTAATTATTAGCTGATTCAACGCTTTTCAGCATCAAAGATCAAATCACTGTTTCTCATGGGCTCATCCCGTATTGTGAAGCATCAGAGACTTCTCTATCAATTTCGGCAACCATTCCAAGAAAACGTCATATTAAGCCTATGATACCATCAACATCGCAGTTTGCCTCAAACAGTGATGCCAGCTTGTCATACTGGTGAAACCGTGCAAGCCTGCCCTGCCGTGCGCTTCTCTTGCTCAGTCCCTTTTCTCTCCGAATGTCATTGAGAAAATCAGCCCTGAAGCCCGGAGAATCGAGTATGCCGTGAACGTATGTGCCAAGGATTCTAAGGCCATCCATTGACCAGCCATCCTCCCAGGATTTGCTGTTTCCCGGTTTGTGAACCTTAAGCAACGGTATTCCTGACGGCTTTATCACCTTACTTTGACCCATATGAATCTCATAACCTGCGATTCGTTTCCCGTTTAAAAGGCATGTTCCCGTCACTTTTCGGACAATCTTCTTTCTCTCTAAGGTAGTATTAATAGGGAGTATGCCCAGGCCTCGTACCTCTTTGTTGTTTGATTCAACACCAAACGGGTCGTATATTTTTTCACCAAGAAGCTGATAGCCCCCGCAAATCCCCAGACATCTTCCGCCATTCCGTAAAAATTGTAATATCGCCCTTTTCCATCCAGACCTTTCCATCCACTGGGCATCTTCCATAACATTTTTTGTGCCTGGAATAATAAGAAGATCATAGTCCTCTTTCATTTCTTCCGGCCGAAAGAGAAAGTTAACCACCACATCCTTTTCCAGCGTCAGGATTTCGAGGTCTGTAAAATTGGAGATTCCCGGGAGCCTGAGCGCTGCAATATTAACGGTTTTATTTGTTATACCCTTAAGGTATCGCTTATCTTCCTGAATTACTACTGAATCCTCAGAATCTATTACTATATCATTGAAAAAGGGGATTACGCCAAAGACCGGTCTTTTTGCCCTTTTTTCAATAAATTCTACGCCTGATTCAAAAAGACGGAGATCTCCCCTGAACTTGTTTATCAGAAAACCACCTATAAGGGCCTTTTCCTTTCTTGTCATGAGCTGCATACTGCCGATAAGCTGGGCAAAGACACCCCCTTTATCTATGTCGGCAACAAGCAAACATGTCGCATTAATTTGTTTCGCAAAGGGAAGATTTACCAGATCATCTTCCTTAAGATTCATCTCACAGCAGCTTCCCGCCCCTTCTATGACAACAACATCATAGCTGCCGGCAAGTATTTCATAAGATTCCCGAACGATTTTTCTTAACCTACGTTTGAATTTCTGATAATCCATGGTATCCATCTGGCCAAGGACCTCCCCCCTGACTACGACCTGTGAGCCATAGTTTGACGAGGGTTTGAGGAGGATTGGATTCATATGAACCGAAGGAAGTACACCGGCGGCCTCTGCCTGAACCACCTGGGCACGGCCAATCTCGCCTCCCTCTGCTGTAACAAACGAATTGTTTGACATATTCTGGGCCTTAAATGGGGCAACCTTGTATCCTCTTTTTTTTAATATACGGCAAAATGCCGTAGCAGCGATGGACTTTCCAACATCGCTTCCTGTCCCTAAAAACATTATAGATGTAGCCATTTCCATACCATCCTTGGAATTTCGCTTAGATAAACGACGGTTAAGGTTGATAAATAAACATGTTTAATATGCTAAAAATCCTTGCCTTTTCCCGGTAAATATGTTTGTGTTTATCATAAATATAAGCTCTTAACAATTATAGTTTCAGCATACCGGAACACGGTGCGAATCCGTGGCGGTCCCGCCGCTGTAACCCCGCTCTTTTCTGATTTAATTTGGAAAAGAGAACTTTTTTAGCCATGGTGTGCCACTGTCCGTATATGGGTGGGAAGGCTGCTAAAAGGGCGGGGAAGCCAGAAGACCTGCTGAGATGTAAAATATTTTTTATTGAAATCTGATGGAAAAGGGTTTCGGCAGGTTATTTTTGTAATCTATCGGAACCCTTTTTTTGGTAAATGAAGGCACCATAAAATAAACCACAATACATGAGGGGAGAACGTGAAGGAGATACTTTTTGTGACTGGCGGGTGCAGAAGCGGTAAAAGCAGCTTTGCCCTTGATTACGCAAACAGGCATTTTATTAAAAAGGTATATTTGGCTACTTCTTTAGCGCTTGATGATGAAATGAAGGCAAGAATAAAAAGGCATCAGGAACAGCGGGGCAGTGACTGGATAACAGTAGAGGAGGCGAAAAAGGTCTCCCAGGCCATTTCTTCCCTGTCGGAAGACATAGATGTTATCCTTTTAGATTGCCTCACAATGTGGATAAGCAATTTATTGTTGGAGGGGCAGGGGCAAGAAAGGATTTTCCAAGAAATAGAATCCTTGATAGAGACAATAAAAAAGGCACCCCAATCTATAATAACGGTTTCCAATGAAGTTGGATCAGGGGTTGTGCCTGATAACACTATATCACGAATGTTTAGAGATATAGTGGGGATTGCCAATCAAAGGATAGCAGCATGCTCTGATACCGTGGTGCTTACTGTAGCAGGTTTATCCAATGTGATCAAGGGAAGACTCAGATAGAATGAATGTGTTTCTACGAGTTTAATAGTTTAATAATTGTAACTCAGGTGGTTAGACTGAAGACCGAAGTCTTTTAGGATAAACGGGAATAGGGCTCGTTTTTAAGCAATGTTTGGTGCGAGAACTCGCTCTTTTTCCAACAAAGCGCTTCAGCGTGTTTTTTGGACTGCTTCAGCCTAAACCCCTTCAGCCTGACTACGTGGGTAGTCACTAATAATCTATATCCTTAGGGAGAGAAATGAAATTTTCGGACATTATGTCAGGTGTTGAAAAGGCGGACCAGGGCTTTATTCAGCGGGCACAGGAACGGACTGCGCAATTAGTGATGCCCTTGAGGGCGTTAGGTGAATTACATGTTATAGGAGAAAAACTTTGCGGGATCAGAAGGACATTAACGCCCTCAGTAAACAAAAAGGCATTTCTGGTTATGGCAGGGGATCATGGCATAGCTGCCTCTGGTGTAAGCGCATATCCCCAGGTTATAACCGGGGAGATGGTAAAAACATTTTTAGAGGGAGGAGCAGGCATAAATGTTCTTGCAAGGCAGATAGGCGCACAGGTAACCGTGATAGATGTCGGAATCATACCGGACATATTCCCTGAAAGATCTGGTGATAGGCGTTTGATTGTAAAAAAGGTGGCAAAAGGTACACATGATTTCAGTAAGGGCCCTGCCATGACCAGAGAGCAGGCCGAATCGTCGATCCTGGTCGGGTATGAAGCGGCGGAAACTATTTTTAATGAAGGCGTAGAGTTATTAGGCACAGGAGATATGGGTATTGGAAACACGTCTCCGTCCAGCGCCATTGGCTCTGTCATAACCGGGACATCAGTGGAAAAGATGACAGGCAGAGGCACAGGTGTTGACGATAATGGCCTTCATAAAAAATGTGAGGTAATTGAATCAGGCGTAACGTTAAATAATCCAGACCCTGATGACCCTGTTGATGTATTGTCAAAGGTCGGTGGGTTTGAAATTGGGGCTATTGCCGGTGCTGTGTTGGCAGCCGCCTTTTTTAAAAAACCAGTGGTAATAGATGGTTTTATATCTGGTGCAGGAGCACTTATTGCCTATATGCTGTGTCCAGAGGTAAAAGACTATATGTTTGCCAGTCATCAATCTGAAGAGCAGGGCCATAAAATCATGCTTGACTGTATGGGGCTTTCCCCAATTCTTAATCTTGGAATGAGGCTTGGGGAAGGTACCGGCGCTGCCCTGGCAATGACTATTGTTGAGGCCGGAGCCCGAATAATCAGCGAAGTATTAACCTTTGAGGAGGCAGGGGTAAGCAAGGAATAATAGATGCTTTCCCGCTAAATACTATATGAAACACCTGTTTTCTGCGTTTCAGTTTTTAACTATTTTGCCATTAGGCAGGTACAAAAAATTTGAGGCGCCAAAAACTATACCCTACTTTCCAGTTGTTGGTCTTTTCATAGGGCTGGTAGTCGCATCTGGAGATTATGTCTTTTCCATTTTATTGCCCAGGCCCATTGTATCACTTTTAGATGTTTTCCTCCTTGCAGTTATCTCCGGCGGGCTCCATTTAGATGGATTAGGTGATACTGCAGACGGTCTTTTAAGCCATAGACCCCGGGAGCAGATATTAAATATAATGAAGGATAGCCGCATTGGCGCTATGGGTTTAATGGCTATTTTTTTTGCCTTGACCATTAAATGGGCTGGAATACAGTATTTAGCTGAACATAGGACGTTATATCTTTTAATGATACCGTCTTATGCCAGAGGATCAATGTTGTTAGGTATAAGATTTTTACAATACGGAAGACCTGGAGTGGGAATCGGCACGGATTTTTTTTCCAATAACCTCCCACTGCACTCGATGGCAAGTCTATTCCTACCGGTTGTCATTTCATTGTTTTTGGGCATATCTTGCATTTGGTTAAATATCTCTTTTATTGCGGTGGCATGGGTTATGCTCTATTATTATAAGAGAAAAATAAATTGTATAACCGGCGATATGTTAGGCGCAATGGCCGAGATCGAAGAAACGACCCTTTTTCTCATTGCATGTCTGGGGACAAGATAATGATAAAGGGACGCAAGGCAAAATGCCATGGTTGCTGAGATGCTCCGGGGGATTTTTGTCTGATATGGAATGTACAACGTATCCATATATTCTACCTGCTGCATTTCTTTTTGATTGTATCCTTGGAGACCAAGTCATTACAAGGGAAACCATTTCAAGAAACCATATATAGGCGCCTCGTTTGGAGAAACAAAGGTAGATGACAGTAGAAATGCATGTAAACGTATGGTTTTCTCGGCCCTGCTTTGGATGATACCCTGCTGGGGGATTAAAATTATTTTTTGGTTTTTGATTTAAGTGCTTTAAAAGGCAAGTATTTTGGGAACGGTGTTCAGGAAAACCTCAAATTTAGCATTGGCTTTGTCAGATTTTAGTGCCCCGTGCTTAGATTTTACAGAAAATCAAACAGGTAAATAAATTAATCACACTAATTAAAGCTAAAAAAGACCTGACCTTAAAGCATGCAGGATTAATTCTTGCCTGCTTGATGATAGTTGAGGTATTATAAACAAACAATATACCGGACAATAGATAGCTGTCATTTCAAAATTGATGTTTGGAGAAAAATTATGCTTAGGCTTATAGAAAAAAGAGACGGGACAATCGTGGCCTTTGAGGCCGAAAAAATTACCCAAGCATTGTCAAAGGCTGGAAATGCCACAGGAGAATTTGACGAGTCAGTGGCCAAAAAACTCACTATTAAGGTCTTAAATTTGGCAGAATCCATTTATGGCCATATTACCAGTCCTCCAAATGTAGAGCAAATTCAGGATATAGTAGAGGAAGTTTTGTTTTCCTCTACCTATCGCCTGACATCAAAGGCGTATATAATTTACAGGGAACAGCATGCAAGGGTGAGGGAAATTGCAAATAAGGCAAGTGTTGACCTGGTAGATCAGTACCTTAAGAGGACGGATTGGAGGGTTAATGAGAACAGTAACATGGCATTTTCTCTTCAGGGACTCAACAATTATGTATCATCCGAGGTTAGTAAAATTTACTGGTTAGACGAAATTTATTCTCCAGATATTAAGGATGCCCATCTTCAGGGTGATTTTCATATCCATGACCTCAATCTTCTCTCCGTCTATTGTGTGGGGTGGGATCTTTTTGATTTATTACTGAAGGGGTTCAGGGGAGTGTGGGGAAAAATAGAGAGCAAACCTGCCAGACATCTCAGGAGCGCCCTGGGGCAGGTAGTGAATTTTTTTTATACCCTTCAGGGTGAGGCGGCAGGCGCCCAGGCATTCTCTAATTTTGACACTCTTTTAGCACCTTTTATACGATTTGACGGATTAGATTATAAAGGCGTGAAACAGGCCCTTCAGGAGTTTATTTTCAATATTAACGTACCGACAAGGGTAGGATTTCAGACTCCTTTTACAAATGTGACGCTTGATCTCACCGTCCCGGAGTATTATAAAGGCCAACCTGTCATTATGGGGGGTGAGGCCCAGGAGTCTACCTATGGAGATTTTCAGGAAGAAATGGACTTGTTTAACAAGGCCTTTCTCCAGGTAATGGCAGAAGGGGATGCCGGGGGAAGAGTCTTTACCTTCCCCATACCTACATACAACATTATCAAGGGATTTGACTGGGAAAATCCCGTACTAAATGACCTTTGGGAGATGACTGCTAAGTATGGCGTTCCCTACTTTTCTAATTTTGTAAATTCAGATATGAGCCCGGAGGATGCAAGGAGTATGTGCTGCAGGCTGAGGATAGATAATCGGGAATTAGAGAAGAGAGGGGGAGGGCTCTTTGGATCGAACCCCTTGACCGGATCTATAGGTGTTGTGACAATCAATATGCCTCGAATAGGATATTTAAGTAAGAATGAAGATGATTTCTTTGAGAGGTTGAAAAATGTAATGATCCTTTCTAAGAAAAGCCTCGAAACAAAGAGAAAGGTGTTGGAAAAATTTACGGATGGAGAACTGTATCCTTATACAAAATACTATTTAAGGGACATAAAGAAAAGGTTTAATGAATACTGGAAAAATCATTTTTCAACCATAGGTCTCCTTGGGATGAATGAGGCATGTCAAAACTTTCTCGGTAAAAATCTGGCAGATGTACAAGGAAGAAAATTTACAACCAAAGTCCTGGATTTTATGCGAGATGTATTGATAGGGTTTCAAAAAGAAACCGGAAACAATTATAACCTTGAGGCAACCCCCGCTGAGGGGACATCGTATAGTTTGGCAAAGATTGATAAGGAACGCTACCCTGATATACTCACTGCAGGGCAGAAAAATGAGGGTCAAGTTTTCTATACAAACTCTACCCATCTGCCTGTTAATTTTACAGACGATGTTTTTGAGGCCCTGGATTTGCAGGACAACATTCAGCAAAAATACACAGGGGGAACCGTTTTTCATATTTATGCAGGTGAAAGGGTGACTAACTGGATTAGTGTCAAGTCATTGGTGAGGAAGATATGTGAAAATTATCACCTGCCGTATTTTACCTTCACCCCTACATTCAGTGTCTGTCCTTCCCATGGATATCTAAACGGAGAGCATGGTATATGTCCAAAATGTGAGGCTGAATGTGAGGTTTACTCCAGGGTTGTTGGGTATTTAAGGCCATTAAAGCAGTGGAATAACGGAAAACAGACCGAATTTAAGATGAGAAAGGCCTTTAGCGTTTGATCAGGATGATGCGGTTAAGACCCTTATGTGTTTTTTTGAATTTTTCAGAGGACATAACATATGGTTTTTGGGGGATTTCAGAGTTTTTCCCTTATTGATTATCCAGGTAAAATATGTGCCATAGCATTCACCAAGGGTTGTAATTTTCGATGCCCTTATTGTCACAATCCTGAACTTGTTGAATTTAGTGGATCTGATTCTGCTGGGCCGAAAGAGGATGAAATTCTGTCATTCTTAGAGAAAAGAAAGGGCAGGCTTGATGCCCTCACAATAACGGGCGGAGAGCCCCTTTTACAACCTGATCTAAATAAATTTTTATCAAGGGTGAAGGCATTGGGATACCTGATAAAATTAGATACCAACGGAAGCCTGCCCTCAAGGTTAGAGGAGGTGATAAGAAATCACTTAGTAGACTATATTGCTATGGATATAAAATCTTCCCCGGATCACTATGAACGTGTGATAAGGGCCAGTATAGACACCGGTAAAATTCTCGAGAGTATAAGGTTGATTATGGAATCCGGGGTGAACTATGAATTTAGAACAACCGTTGTAAAGAATTTATTGTACAAGGATGATTTTCTGAAAATTGGCCCCCTTATAAAAAATGCCTGCCTGTATGTGCTTCAGAGGTTTGTTCCCTCCAAAACCCTGGATAAAAAGTTTGTTCACAGGCTTTGCTATTCTGATAAAGAACTGGAAGATATCAGGGAAATGATGGGAAGGTTTACATGCAAATGTATTGTGCGATGATATAAACACTAACCTGGACGATCTTGCCTCCCATCTTAAAACAGATAATCGGTAACAATGAACCGCTATAGATTCTATACGTTAGGAAGGGGCAGTAGAATTTAGCTAAAGTAACCTCGTAGATAAAAAAGTAATGGTTAACAATTTAGCTATATGTTATAATAAAAA
>CBFDCD010000055.1:0-10453 GCA_965603225.1 uncultured bacterium | reverse complement strand
TATCTCTATCCTGTTCCCCCCTTCTCTTTTCATTGGAATAAAAAAGGTCCGTAGTAATGTGTTTATTTCTATTGCGGTTAATGCAATATGGATATTCCCCCTCGCTTATTATACATGTAACACGGGACGGATCTCCTTTCGGGAATACATTCTTGATAACATCTACCCCAAAATCAGCAAACAACTTAGTGCAAAAAGGCCCAGAGACAACCACTGTAATATCAATAACCTTGATGTCTGTCAAAGGCATATTAATCTCCTTCTTGCTATTTTATCAGACATTGCATATTTTTGCAGCGAGCTTGGGGTCGCGGGGCCCGCTTTTCATAACCTGCCCAGGGAGGGTGTATCCGAGGATTTTTTCAAGGAGTTGGGCAGCCTTGATCATTGATTCCAGGTTGATCCCAGTCTTGATGCCCATGTCCTCCAACATAAAAACTACATCTTCAGTTGGCAAGTTGCCTGCGGCTTGAGGTACATACGGACACCCTCCTATTCCTCCTAATGCAGTGTCAAATGTAGTTACCCCAACCCTGATTGCGGCTAAAAGATTAGCCATGGCAGTTCCCCTGTTGTTATGAAAATGAAGGATAAGGTTTATACCGGGGAATCGATCTTGAAACTGCATAACCATTTGTTCTACCCTGGTGGGGGTAGCCATTCCTGTTGTATCAGCAAGGATAATCGAGGTCGCTCCCCTCGATGTATAGGCATCCACCACCTTGAAGGCATCTTTTTCCGGAACATCTCCCTGGTATGGACAACCGAAGGAGACAGACACCGATCCAATTACAGTCGTATCATTTTCCTGTGTCAACGTAAAAATAGCATCCAAATCTGCAATAGATTCATTTATGCTGCGACGTACATTCTCCTGGTTATGTGCCTCGGTAGCCGATATCACGACTACCAGATGATCTATATTAGCTGCAATGGCATCTTTTGCTCCCCTTAAATTAGGCACAAGGGCAGAATGAATAATGGAATGCCGATGCACCTTGGTCATAAGATCTCCAGCATCTCTGAGTTGTGGGATAGCCTTAGGATTCACAAACGAAGTTGTTTCAATCTCTTTCACACCTGCATGTGCAACGGCCTCAATAATTTGTAGTTTTTTTTCAGTCGGTAAAACAACATTCAATGACTGAAATCCATCACGAGGGGCAACCTCTCGTATTCTTACTTTAGCTGGTAACGCCATGATACAATTTTCCTTTAATGAAATGTTCGCTTTGTTTGGGAAACCACTTTTTTTAGTAAGCCCCGGCAGCCCCTTTAAAGCTTATAGTTAACCTCAAGGGATTTGATCTCATGGAAACCAATAAAATCATTAAACTCCTTAAAGGACATCATGTCAACAAATACGCCCTGAATTATGCCCTTTCCTTTTAACTCTTTCATTGCCTTCCGGGCGGTCTTATATAGCAACAAAGAGAAACGTAACAGCAAAGAGAGCCATGTTAAAAGCCATTCCATTGAGTTCCTTTACCGTGAGCAAGGGGATTTTACCTCTTGCTGCCATGTTAGCCATTGTCGTTTTATTTTCAAGCCTACCCTGACGCAACCTAATTAGTCTGCTGTATATGGTATTGGTTTTTCGAACATTTTATATCAAATACCACATTTACTATGCCAGGTCTGAGCGAGGTGTTTGGTTTCAGTTTCAGGTTTACAAAAAATACTTTTTATGAGGCCGTAAGTAATGATACATGCGAGGATAAACAGATACTCGCGTATCAGCATGTCAGAAGTGTATGGTAAAGCATTTAGGGCTTTGCGGGATTGGGGTCTGCTGCAAAAATACGATGCTCAGTCCAATATTTTACCCATAAACTTATTGCCAGACATGTGCAATTTTTTACCGCAGGTAAATTGGGTTAGAAAATATCCAGGGTCTCCATCCGAACAGGGGCGTTTTACGAAATACCTCTACTCTGTAAACACCTTTTTCATATATTCTTGCTGATAAGCTATTGCTGTATGCCTCCCTAAAGAGAGAACCATTCCTGATTATCTTTATAAGACCATAGGCTGGGGATTTAATCACAATTACACCTGGACCGAATTTCTCCTCATGGCCCATTCCATATCTTTTTTTGTCTTTATCTCTACTGAAATAAAACTGGAATCCCTTTGCAGGGTAAATACCATCATGTGCAACAAAACAGCGACCTTCCCTTAATGCATTATATATAACGTCTTTATCCATTTTCCCATGCCCCTCTAATGGGGAATGGGCTAAAATGTGTGTATTAATAGTACCCAATAAATATTCGTAGGAAAAGGGTTTTATATGGAGAAACTTTATCTTTACACTGGCCCCGTGGGCATCTGAACCTCCTATGGCAGCCACCTGCCTTTTTAAGCAAAGCGTATCCCATGTCGTCATGGTTTTTTTGCTTGGGCCTTGAACGGTATATTTTTTAAAGAGAAGATGAAAGATACCATGCCATAAGGTCTTAACCTTTTCTTTCCACCTTGATGTAAAATTCCAGATACATATTCCAGTATATCCTTTTACTGACCAATCATTCCAGGTGTATGCCTTTCCGTTATCCAGGAAGGGCATGCCTTTTTCAAAGGGATGGGCCAGGAATCCAAAACCACCTTGACGGTTTACCGCATCTATCACCTCTTGAGGGGAAAAGCCTTTATCATCTATCTGTCTTTTGATATTGAATGCAAGGTAATGGTGAAATCTGTATCCAATCTCAGAACCCACCATGACAAGCACGCCCTTGTGATAACCTTCGTCTTCAAGGTGGAGTCGTGTCAGATGTGAATGATCATTTAATATTATAAAATCAAGGCCAACTTTTCTTGCTGCCTTAACAATATTTTCTACGGCCCCACCCCCATCGGAATATACGGTATGTATGTGGAGATTGCCTATGTATTCAAAAAAAGGTCCTTCTGTCATCTATCCCTCGTAATCCGTTATTGCCTTTAAACCTAAAGACATCGGTTTTTTTACCGTAAATATATTCAAAAGTATAACAACAATAAAGGAGCCTGCAATCCAAACCCATTGCAGAAGGCTTAGAGTCTCTCCTTTAAAATGTGCTGAAAGTATAGCATAAACAGGGCCTGCCTCAAACATAACAATAATGGCAATAAAGATTGAGCTGGTCACCATATAGATAAATCCCCCAAAACCGGTTGCTACCTTGGCAATATTTTCATGTTGGAAATTAGGGTAAACAGCGCCGAGACCTATTCCAAGGGCCACAATTCCAAAAACCATAAAAAAGATCGTTACAGAAGATAAGATCATCATAAATGGAGTCACCTTTAAAAGATAGTTAGAGTAAATTATTAAGATCTCTGCAACAATAAGCATGGGAATGAGATAGGCGAAATATTTGCACCATAAAAAGCGTCGCAACGAGAGAGGCGAGGAAAGGATGATCCAGAATGCCTTCCCTTCATAGCTTATCGCTGGAAAGACGAATCTCGCAGAGAGGGCTGAGATAACGAATCCAGCCATTCCTACATTAAGAAAAGATAATGCATTTTGGAGGTATATAGATTTTATCGGGCTTTTCTCTAAGGGAAGCACGCTGAAATTGTAAAGGTAAACCGCCATAAGTGCACCCAAGAGCAACAACTGGGTCCATTGTGTGTTGTCCCGGAAAAAAGTGCATATCTCCTTGGCAATTAGAGAACCGGTTTCCGGGGCCAGGGGTTTAGTTGCCGCGGAAATAATTGTATCAAGTATTTTCTTTCCTGAATAGCTTCTCCTCTTTGCCTCTATAGACCTTGAAAAGCCTTCAAAATATATATATTCCGCCAGCCATATATCTATTATTACCATTGCGAAAGCGGTGCTCCAGAGAAGGAGATGGTTAAATATTTGTGATGTCTGATCTTTAATCAGATTTGCCCACAAAAGGCTTGTGGCCCAATGGCTTGGCAAATAGGGTGAGTCAGGCGTTTTTAGCGCCGTTAAATACTGGGCTACACTTGCAAATGCCCCCGGATTTACCAATCTCTCTGGCCGTAAAAATCTAAAAAGAAAATAAAGCATAATGATGAGAAAAAGAGAGATAAACATAACTATATTGCTGGCCCTTTGTACCGGTAAAAATCTTACCAGAACCATTACCAACATGATGCCGAGACTCGCGCCAATGATAATAAGGGGCACAAATGCATTAAACAGGTTGAGATAGTAATTGAGTCCGGCATGATAAACAAAACCATAAGCCATTAACACCGGCAGGCCAAAGATAAGGGGCATCCATGAGCTGTCAACTACCGTGTAAAATGAACGGCTCAAAAATAATTCGCTTAGCGTTGCCGGGGACGAGTGGCATAATTCTAAATCATGGGAAAGGTATAGATTAGACAGGGCAGTTATAATGTTACTGAAGATTAAGATAGAAAAAAATATTAAGAGGACCATGGCAAGGAGTTGTTTGGCAAGGATATCACCAATTAATTCCTGGGATGAAAAATATATAAGCATCCTGTAAAAAAGGAAGAAAAGAACCAGCCAGAAAATAATGCCTGCCATTGATAAGGTTACTATCTTTATTTTCCTATTACTCTTGTTCCTTGTAATTTCATTTTTAAGCCCGGAAAACCGTGGAGAAATGAGTAGTTTAAATGCTTTCACAGGCCTCATCACCTCCTGTTAACCTAAGAAATATTGACTCCAGGTTTTCCTCTGTGTCTGCCTGACGCTTTAGATCCTCGTACGTCCCACAGGCCAATATACGGCCTTTATCGACAATAGCTATACGCTCGCAAATCTCTTGTGCCAATGAGAGCGTGTGCGTTGACATAAACACTGTAGATCCCTTCCCGGCCCTTTCAACAAATATTTTCTTTACAAGTTTAGCGCCCTTTGGATCAAGACCAACCATTGGCTCATCAACAACAATTACCTTAGGATCATGCATAATGGCCGCAGTAATAATTAATCTCTGTTTCATGCCATGGGAGTAAGATTCAATAAGTTCATTTGCCCAATCACTTAAATCAAAAATGTCTAACAAATTTGAAATTTTCGCATCTATACCGTTTTTGCTTATCCCATACAGACCAGCCTTAAATTGAAGAAACTCCAGGCCGCTAAGTTTTTCATACAGAAAAGGCCTATCAGGGATAAACCCAATAACGCTTTTTATTTTTGTTGGTTCCTTGGCCATATCCATACCGTTAATAAAGATATTACCCCTCGTAGGCCTTAAAACACCGACCATCATCTTGATAGTAGTTGTCTTTCCAGCTCCGTTTGGGCCTATGAACCCAAAGACAGTCCCTTGAGGGACCATAAGATTTATATTATCAACAGCCCGTAGACCGCGATAAATTTTCGTAAGGTTTTCAAATTTAATCATCGATAATCTAAAACTTTAAATTTTATAGAATTAATCATCCCTGCAATCTGGATCTGCTTTTCAATGCCGCCGGTTATGAGTTTAATATGAGTGGCATCAACCGGCATCTGTTTAAAAATTGCGTCCACAGTAATCCATCCATTTGTATAGACCTCATTCCATGCGTGATAATAAAATTTTTCGTTATTGTACACCAGTCCAATAACTATCCGGCTTGGAATGCCAACTGCCCGCAATAATGCCGTTAAGAGAGTAGCATGCTCATTACAGTCTCCTTTTTTGGAGATGAGAATCTTTTTTGCATTCGGGACAGATACAACTGGTGTCTTTATTAGGCTTTCAAACACCCAGGTCATTATCTTTCTCGTAGCAATCTCAGGATTGGTAACTTTATTAATAATCTTTTTAGACAGGTTTATAATATCCTTATCACTGGATTGAATTAATATTTCCGGCCTTAAATTATATAACAATTCAGTATTATTACCATTGTACGGTATAGCGTATGATGGACTACCGGAATTTTTTTCTTTATATATTTCAAGAATAGTACCATTCAGTTTTTGTCTTAGACCTTCCCTGGGAAAGGACGAAGGGACCTGATCGAGCTGCACCTTTAAATAAGACAGGCCTCTCGGCCTATGTATTTTATTTTCCACTGTAATGGCCGAGAGATCATAAAAATCAATTTTTTTTAGACGGTCTAAACCTGTTTTTGCCTTTTCAGGAGTGGATTTTACAAGGGTAAACCCCATAAATCCTTGCTCTTTTAATGGCGTCCCTTCTCTGTCAAGCCAGAGCACCAGGGGCGTTCCTAAGTAAGTCATCTCTAACCGAAGGGCATCATGCAATTTATCATCAATCCTTACAACCTCCCTTTTTGCTGTCCTGAAAGTGTAAGGATTGGTTGTCATGGTTAATGGATCAAATACATCAATAGTGTACGACTTGTTAACCTCTAAAGTAGAGGACCTGAAAAAATGTGTCAGGCCTGCACTAATCATTGGTTTTGATGACAGTTTGATTACTCTGGCCTCTTTGTCCTTACCTTCCCCAAATGATAGGTATAGATTATTACCTTTCATTTTACCGGATATCTTAAACGCCATGGAATCAGGTGAAAGGGAGTATTCAAATTCATTCAAAAGAAATTTTTCGTCTATCTCGGCCCTTGTATGACTGATAATTTTACTTGTTGAACCCATTAAATTAATAACGAGAAATATCTTCTCACTTATCTCAAATCCGCTATGAATGTTTTTAATCTTAGTAACCGTGTAACCGACCTTGTTTCCCTTTAAAAGGATGTCCATCCAATTTTCTGAGTCGTCTTCGACGTTCCTTTGCCCATAAATCCTATGGGTATTTATGGGCTTCGACTTGACATTTACCCTTTTTGCCAGCTCGACTAAAATAAATACCCAGAAAATGATTATCAATATTCCAGATATAGTAAATATAATAGACCTTCTCATTGTTCCTCTAGGCCTTGTTTAGCTTGATATAACTATTATGCCCATAAGCATGTTGGATTGTATAATGCGCAGGTTCATCCGGAGTATTTTTTAAGGAAAATGTAGCGGTAGTTTCTCAAGTATGTTCTTTTCCTTTTAGATTACGCTCCGTTGGGAAAATTAATTCAAAACATTGCACAGCGCGTAGTGTTAAACGGAAGATAATCTCTCCCTATGGATGGAAAAATTTATCTTTAAATCCCCACAAGCCTTGCCATGGGGATCAGGCTAAGGTTTCATTTCATTCGTTTTCAAAGGATATAGTTGGTTCTTATGATATTTTTCTGAAAATGGAAACCCAATGACCATGGGTTTTTTTGAAGGTAACAATTATTCACCATTTCCTTCATTTATATGAGAAGAATTAACCGTTTGCTTATGTTGAGACAGGAAGGCAATCTTTCGTGGTGATAGTAGTAAAAAATAAAATGCCACTGAATAGCCTGAGATATCTTAAAAAAAATGATAAATTTGTTTGACGCGGTAAGATTTCTTTGTTGCTGTCATGTAAAAAAAGATTCTTATAACCTGTTTATTGATAGTTCTTTTGATAAATAGGGCGCATTTTTTGAATTGAAATTATAACGGTTTGTATAGTGTCATTGTAAAAATAAACAGTTTTTACATCTTGTATTTTCCAAAGTCCTCTGGCCTCAGTTTTTCAAGTATGTCCTGCCATTTTTTCCCTTTATCACTTTTATCTAACGGCACCCCCTCGTTCATATCTTCTATTTGCTTTGATTTTTTAATAACCTCATCTGAAACAAATATAGGTGCCTTAGCCCTAATAGCCAAAGCAATTGCATCGCTTGGCCTTGCATCTATTGTTAATTGCTCTTTGTTTTTAGTTAGATGAATAAGTGCATAATAGGTATTATCTTTTAAGTCATAAATCTCTATCCTACCTATGTGAATATCTGTCTTATTTATAATATTCATTAATAGATCATGAGTCATTGGCCTTGAAAACTTTATCCCTTCCATTTCACTGGCAATTGCCGTTGCCTCAAGCAGTCCTATCCAGATCAGCAAGGTTCTTTCCCCTTCGATCTCTTTAAGTATAATAATTGGACTATTTGTTACCGGGTCCATATTTACAGAAAATATCTTCATTGCATTAAGCATAGGTTTTCCTTTTTTTAATGAGGTTTTAGCATTGATTGAATCATGTTTTTATCTAATCAAATAAATATCTCTTGTCAATACCCCCTATGGTAGCAGAAAAAAATAATTGCCGATTGATTTATTTGCCTTTATATTACCATGACTATATATATCGCATCAAGTCTCTTTTTCGTCTCTTTTCTTTGATTTTGCAAAGGGAATAACCTTTCTTCCTGCCCCCTTAGGTTTATTTTCTGTTTTTTTATTAACGTCGGTATATTTGTCTGGCTCAAGTGGTATGGGTTTTACCGCCTCAATCTTTACAGGTTTACTATCCATTGTAAAAGGGGCACCATTTATATACTCCTCCCGCAAAATCCATGTAAAGGTACTCAGGGGTATGGTTAAACCGAGAAACTGCACTATAAACCAGCCTTTTTTTATATCAGGTTTAATTGAATCAATTCTCGCAAAAAAGGTGGGTTTTTCCTCATGATATATCAGCACTACATCCCCTGCATAGGCCATAATTTTCTCTTTGTTTTAGATTTTCCTTTATTCTTACCTATAATGATAGATATAATATAGCAGTTCACATATAAAAAAAATTTAAAAAATAAGCCATTTCAGTGATTTTATCCATAATCCTTAATAAATATATGCTCACACATTTATGAAAATTCAAGCCTTCATGTAATAATTATCTTTTGTAACTGTGAGCTTTGTGAAAAAAGCCCAAAAGATATTATTGCACGACCCGTCAATCTACAGATGTTTTATCCCAGGTATGAACATGCAAAAAAATACTATTAAAGTTAAAGGCGCTTGTCAAAATAATTTAAAGAACCTTAGCGTAGATATACCCCTTAACAATATAACCGCTATAACAGGTGTAAGTGGTTCAGGAAAATCCTCTCTTGCATTTGATACGCTTTATGCAGAAGGACAACGACGCTACATTGAAACCTTTTCACCATACGCACGACAATTTATGGAAAGAATGGACAGGCCGGACGTTGGCAGCATCGAGGACATCCCAACGGCTATTGCGATTAACAATACCGGCACAGTAAGTACTTCAAGATCAACTGTAGGGACAATGACTGAAATTACAGACTATGTCAAATTGCTTTTTGGCCGTTTGGGGGAATTGCACTGTAAAAAATGTGGAAGACGTGTAGTTTCTGAAACGCCGGAAGATGCTTGGAAGGCGCTTGAAGGCTTTGCTCAGGGAACTGACCTTGTTATTACCTTCCCATTGTCTTTTCAATCTGAGGGGCATGAAAAGGTGCAAACAGAATTATTACGAATCGGTCTCACCAGGGTTTTTCAAAATGGTGAAATAAGACCCATGGAACAGAGCCGGCCGGAAAATGGAAAACTCCATATTATAGTTGACCGCCTGAAGTTGAAATATTCCGACAAAAAACGGGTTTTTTATTCCTTGGAACAGGCATTTCTTTTCGGGAAGGGGCGCCTTGATGTATGGATAATGCCGGACAGGCGCTTGTCATTTAGTAATAATCTTGAATGCCGGGTATGCAATATTATGTATAAACAACCAGTCCCAGGGCTTTTTTCCTTTAACAGCCCTGCAGGGGCATGTAATACATGCAATGGGTTTGGAAAAATCATAGATATTGATCTCGGGCTTATCATACCTGATACATCCCTACCCCTTAGAGAGGGCGCTATAAAACCGTGGGGCAATTCAAGAAACAAGCGTATGGAATTCGAGGACCTTTTAGATTTTTGCCAAAAAAACCATATCCCTTCAGATAAACCTTTTAACGACCTAACGGAGGCTGAAAAACAAGTAATTATTGAGGGCAACGAAGAGTTTTACGGTATAAGAGGTTTTTTCAGGTGGTTAGAGTCTAAGAAATACAAGATGCATGTAAGGGTTTTTCTTTCCCGATACAGGGAGTATAAAATATGTCCGGATTGCCATGGGACACGGTTTAAAAAAGATGCCCTTCTTTACCGTATTGGAGGGCTAAACATTGGTCAGGTGTATGCATTAAGCATTAAACAGGCAAGCGATTTTTTTCAATCTCTATTAGTGCCTTCTTGGGATGAGGCCAGTGCACTCGTTCTTAATGAAATAAAAACCAGACTTTCCTACCTTATCGACGTAGGTATTGGGTATATAACACTGGAACGTCAGTCAAGAACCCTTTCAAGTGGTGAACTCCAGAGAGTTGCCCTTACATCCGCCCTGGGATCGTCCCTGGTCAATACCCTTTACATTCTTGATGAACCGAGCATTGGCCTCCATCCGAGGGATAACAAAAGGCTGATAAACATCTTTAAGAGACTCCGAGACCTCCAGAACACCGTTATTGTGGTTGAGCACGACCCTGAGATTATTTCAGAAAGCGACTTTATGCTTGACTTAGGACCAGGCGCCGGTGAAAAGGGGGGAGAGATTATGTATTTTGGCCCTACAGCATCTGTTAATGGCTCAATTACAGGCCAGTATCTAAAAGG
>CBFDCD010000054.1:0-10495 GCA_965603225.1 uncultured bacterium | reverse complement strand
ACCTTTATTATTTGTTAAATCAATATATTTCATAATTTCTTCGATTTAATGAATTGTCATTCATTTTTTCTTAGCACCACTGAAAAACGAAGTCAACCAAATTCTTTGCACAGTAATATTAAATAGAGTTGACAATTACATTAAATATGATAAAAGTAATTCCACAATGACAAAGAAAGAAAAGAAAAAACCAAACATTAAAAGGGAATGGTGCAAGGGATGTGGGATATGTGTAGAATTCTGCCCGGAAAATGCATTAACTTTGGATGATATGGAAAAAGCCACCCTATCGTACCCTGATCAATGCACTGGATGTGGGATGTGTGAACTTCGCTGTCCTGACCTTGCAATCGAACTTCAATGAGGTAATTGACCTATGAAAGACAATGTTGTATTTGTCCAGGGCAATGAAGCCTTTGTAGAGGCAGCTCTATATGCAGGCCTTGATTTCTTCGCAGGTTACCCCATCACCCCATCTACGGAAATTGCGGAATTGCTATCTTTAAGATTGCCAAAAAAAGAGGGGGTATTCATTCAGATGGAGGACGAAATATCCTCCATGTGCGCAATTATAGGGGCATCTCTGACTGGGAAAAAGGTAATGACAGCAACCAGTGGACCAGGATTTTCCCTCAAACAGGAGGCAATCGGGTTTGCCATAATGACGGAAACACCCTCCGTCATAATCAATGTCCAGAGGGGAGGCCCTTCAACAGGACTCCCTACGAGCGGCAGCCAGGGGGATGTAATGCAGGCACGATGGGGCACCCATGGAGAGCATGCCATTATCACCATGACTGCATCTAATAATCAGGATGCCTTCGCTATAATTGTTGATGCCTTTAACCTGTCAGAAACCTTCAGGACTCCGGTGATTCTGCTTTTCGATGAAATTGTTGCCCACACCAGAGAGCGGCTTATAATACCGGAGCCAGGGGAGATTAAGGTTATAGAAAGATTAAAAACTTCCGTCAAGGAGGGGACCGACTATCACCCAAATCTTCCCAGAGAAGACGGCAGACTGCCCATGTCGGATTTTGGTGGGGTCCACCGCTATAATGTTACCGGATTAGCTCATGATATGTGGGGATTCCCTACGACTGATTCAACAACAGTATATAATTTAATGCATCACCTTGTAGATAAAATACAGGGTCACGCAAAGGAAATTACCAGGACAAAGGAATACTATACTGATGATGCAGAATGTTTGTTGATATCCTATGGATCATCGGCCAGGACAGCATTGCATGTAGCAGAGGACAGGAGATTGCGCGGTGAGAAAATTGGATTACTCGAGCTTCAAACCCTATGGCCCTTTCCTGCTGAAGTAGTTAAAAAGAAATCTGTTGATCCACGGTGCGTAATAGTGGTCGAGATGAATATGGGACAGATAGTTCATGAGGTAAAAAAGGCCGTTGATGATCCTGAAAAGGTATTTCTGGCAAACCAGATTAATGGCAGCTTTATTAAACCGGCAGACGTCCTGAACATAATAAGAATAATTCAGGGGAGAGGGGCCTGATAATGGCTGTAAAAGATTATATAAGGGAAAAATTCTTTCCACATATATGGTGCCCAGGATGTGGTCATGGCACTATAATGACCTCATTGATAAGGGCAATCGAAAACCTGGAGAAAAAAAAGAACGACATTGTCATTGTATCAGGTATAGGATGTTCCTCCAGGATCTGCGGTTATCTTGATTTTCATACACTCCACACTATACATGGAAGAGCGTTAGCTTTTGCGACAGGGGTTAAGCTTAGCAGACCGGAACTTACAGTAATTGCCCCAATGGGAGATGGTGATGCCTTTGCAATCGGCGGAAATCACCTCATTCATGCGGCAAGACGAAATATAGACATAACGGCCATTATTATGAATAACAATATTTACGGCATGACAGGAGGACAGTACTCGCCTTCCACCCCTTATGGAGACCTCGCAACTACCGCCCCCTATAGCAATATAGACCATCCCTTTGATTTTGTAAAACTTGCCATAGGAGCAGGGGCTTCATTTGTAGCCAGGACTACAACCTACCACGTAAATTCGATGGTAAAAATTATTCAAAAGGCTATAACTCATCACGGCTTTTCGGTCGTGGAAATTATGTCGCAATGCCCCACATATTACGGTAGAAAAAATAAGTTTGGAAGTGCAGTAGAAATGCTCAAATATTATAAAAACCATACGACCCCAATAGGAAGCAAAGATAAAGAAAACAACCCGGAGCTAATCGAAAGGGGAATTTTTATCGAGAAAGAAATACCTGAATACTGCGATGAATATGATAAAATTATAAAGATGGCATCTCAAGGAGAATAAGATATGGAAAGGTGCAGGATTATCTTCTCTGGTTCAGGCGGGCAGGGTATTATTACATCGGCTATTATTCTTGCAGAAGCAGCAACACTCTATGAGGGTCTAAATGCCGTGCAATCGCAATCCTACGGCCCTGAGGCCAGGGGAGGTTCCAGCCGCTCTGATGTAATAATTTCTAACACACATATACGCTACCCAAAGGTAATTGAGCCAAATATTCTTGTATGCCTCACTCAGGCAGCATACAATCAATACTCACCTCTTATCAGGCCAGGCGGTATTCTCTTAACTGATAAATATTTCGTAAAACAGGAAAAGAAGATTGACGCCCGGTTGGTTGAACTGGATATGCATAGAGAGGTGATGGAAAAAATAGGCCGGCCAATTGTATTTAATATTTGTATGCTTGGGGCCTTTATCGCCATTACTCAATTAGTTAAAGAAACCTCTATTATGAAAGTGCTTAAAAAAAGGATACCTCGAGGCTTTCTCGATATGAACAAAAATGCCCTGAACATTGGTATTGATATGGCTCCTGACCTTGGCTTATAAACCCATGTCAGTGGCATACTGTTACTGCCTTCAAACTTTCCGCTTCAACGGAAGTATAAAATAAGCAGATAGATAAACTTTAACCTTTCATAGTTCAGGGCAAGTTCATTCAATAACCTGCCATAAAAACGGTTCGCCTAATTTAACCCCTCTCTGCGCTTTAGGTAAATAGACATCAGGGTGTATAATTACCAGATCCCGTGTTCTTTGAGCCTTTATTGAATAATGGCTTTAATTAGATAGACAGGTAATCTGGAAGGCAAGTATGAATAAATATTCCATTGAAAAAGTGGTTAACGTATACGCACATTTTAATTATGAATACTAAACAGATTATAACAAGATTCCCGCCAAGCCCGACTGGTACTCTCCATATTGGAGGGGCAAGAACCGCACTTTTTAACTGGCTTTTCGCTCGGCACAATAAGGGTAAGTTTGTCCTTAGGATAGAAGACACTGATAGGGTTAGGTCTACAGAAAAAAATACGGAAGTTATTATAGAATCCATGAAATGGCTTGGTCTTGACTGGGATGAGGGCCCGTATTTTCAGTCTCAGAGGACCAAAATTTACGATGAGTATGTCCAGGAGCTTCTTTCCGCTGGAAATGCATATTATTGCCATTGCAGCAAAGAAGAGTTAGATAAAAAAAGAGCTGAGGCAAAAGCGAACGGGCTTAAACCAAAATATGACGGCACATGCAGAAACCTCGGCCTTGGAAATGCACCAGGCGCTGTTGTAAGGCTTAAAAGCCCCCTGTCAGGTATGACAACATTCAAGGATCTTGTTAAGGGCGTTATCTCTATTGACAATAACGAATTAGATGACCTTATATTAAAACGGTCCGATGGGTCTGTTACCTATAATATGGCTGTAGTTGTAGACGATAGTTCAATGGGAATTAATTATGTTATCAGGGGAGATGATCATATAAATAATACTCCACGGCAAATCCTTATCTATAAGGCCCTAAACAAACCAATTCCACAGTACGCCCACCTCCCTATGATCCTTGGCCCTGACAAAAAACCTCTTAGTAAACGGCATGGAGCAACTTCTGTTCTGGCCTTTAAAGAGATGGGGATTTTTCCCGAAGCCCTGTTGAATTCATTAGCCCGTCTTGGCTGGTCTTATGGTGATCAGGAAATATTTTCCACCCATGAACTTATAGAGCTGTTTTCCCTTGATCATGTAGGCAAGTCTTCCGGAATTTTTAATTTAGAAAAGCTTATCGACCTTAATTCAAAGTACATCATGGAGATGGAAAATAATATACTTGCCGACTCCCTGATCCCCTTCCTTGAGACCCTTGGGTGTTCAAGTCTTAACAAAGAAAAAGTAAAAGGCGCTGCAATAACCTTACAAAAAAGGTCTAAGACTCTCCTTGAGATGGCAAAAGATTCCCTTTTTTACTTTACTGAAATTACCTATGACAAAGCAGCAGATGAAAAATTTTTTACAACTGATTTGATAGACATTTTGGAGGATTTACTAACTGACCTGCAAGGTGCAATGGATTTTAGTCAAGAAGAACTGGAAAAAATCTTTTTAACATTCTTAGAAAAGCATCAGATAAAACTCAAAAAAATTGCGCAACCATTAAGGGTTGCCCTAACAGGAAAAACGTTCAGCCCCGGAATATTTGAGATAATGGAGGTGATGGGGCAGAACATGGTTTTAAAAAGACTTTCAGATTCTATTTCCCATATAAAGAATAAGTAAATGTTCAAATTCTAAACAATAGAATCTTGAAGCATGTGAAAACTTTTTAATAAATCCACAACTAAAGAGGAAAAGGGGATAATATGAATTTTGAAACTATTCTTATAGATAAAAAAGACCATATAGGAATTATCAGCCTTAACAGGCCTGATCAGCTCAATACATTTAATGTGACTATGGCAAAGGAACTAAACCAGTCCCTTAATGAAATGGATCAGGATAATGAAATCAGGGTAGTTTTAATAAAGGGCAACGGTCGAGTCTTTTCAGCGGGAATAGATGTCAGTGTACTGCCTATGAAAAGCATCCTTGACTATAGACCATGGATACAGGGAATGGAAAAGATGAACTATACTATTTCTCACATGGTAAAACCCGTTATTGTCGCTGCCCACGGAGTTGCCGCAGCGAATGGGGCTGGCCTTTTGGCTGCATCAGACCTGGCTATTGTTGCCGAAGGTACTCGCATAGGTGCAACGGCTATTAATGTAGGTCTTTTCTGTATGGGGCCGGCCGTACCTATTTCTCGCTCCTTAGGGAAAAAACTCACCCTTGAATTGCTTTTTACCGGTGACTTTTTTGACGCAGAAAGGGCTGAAAGGATTGGGTTGGTTAACAAGGTAGTGCCTCAAGAAAAATTGATAGATGAGGCAATGGCCTTAGCGGAAAAACTCGCATCCAAGAGCCCTATAGCCCTCCAAATGGGAAAGAAATTCTTCTATACCATGTCTGATATGGAATTTGAAAAGGCCCTTGAATATTCAAATGAAATGTTTGTTGAGTTATGCACTACTGAGGATGCGTTAGAGGGTGTAAGATCATTTCAGGAAAAAAGAAAGCCTGTCTGGAAGATGAGATAGGGTTCACGAACCTGATATTAAGACATGAGGCTTTTTCTAAAGCGGCTGGAGGCTTGTGTTTAAGGGAGAGCTAAAAGAAAAACATCCTCACACTGTATCTGCTGTTAAGATAGAGGGTATGGTTACTGTCATTTATTGATCCGGTATCTTTTTACGAAGTTTCTTAGGAACAACAGCCATTGCGTTGTGATGCAGTGTTGAGAGCTTAGAAAATTGCCTTCATTCGCGCTCCATGAAGCCACTTTTCCTATTTCCATGGTTTTGCAAAGCTCTCGCAGTATTATTAATGGATGAAGCCTATAAAATACATAGGCAAGTAAATAAAATGTTACGACACCAACCCTTCAGCTACCAAATCCATGTCTTTTAATACGTCCTCAAAGAAATTTCCAGGAGACATAGAATTCAACTTTTCTAATAGCCCAGGATTTTCTCCTCTACTTCCCTGGAGAATCTTTAATGCGTTGACATAAATCTTTTCCATAGCCTCTCTTGCAAAAAGCCTGGCAACGGCAAGCATGAACTCATCTGAAACGGTTTTTTCTCTTTCTTTTGAAACAGCCTTGTGACATAGCGCATTGGATACCTCTGCCCATGTCATCATATCTGCCAGAAGGAACATAAGATACTGGGATTTTGTAACTTTAATATTCCGGGAAACCAAAAGGAGCTCATTCAGAATTCTTAAAGCCTCTGCAGCAATAGGACCTCCGCTTTCTTTTTTAAGTTCTGAAAGCCCGCCTGCCATATCACTGTAATAACCTCCCTTTGTGCGCAATGTCTCTCTGAGCCTAAAGATTGAAATGATGCTCTGTTGAATTTCGCTCGTCCCCTCAAATATAGTGGTTATCTTCACATCCCTCTTTATCTTTTCTACCTCGTATTCCCTTATATAGCCATACCCCCCAAGGGCCTGTATGCCATCGTTGGCCATGGCATCACCAACTTCAGTGGCAAAATATTTGGCAATAGATCCCTCAACCTGCATATCTTCTTCCCCTGAATCAATCCGCTCCGCTACCTCCTCAACATAGGCCCTTGCTGCTTCTAATCTGACGGCATTAGGCACCAAAAGCTTATGCGTATAACCCTGTTTTTCCGACAGCGTAGTCCCAAACTGCACCCTCTCCTTGGCATAAGATATTACCTTTTCCAGTGCCGATGAACCTGCTGCAAGCCCAAAAGTTGCCACCATAAGCCTGGTGTATCCAAACACTTTATTGGCCTGCTTTAATCCAGTTCCTTCGATTCCACCTACAAGGTCCTCTGCTGGAATATATACATCCTCCAAGGTCAAAGGCGCTGTATTTGAGGCTCTGATGCCGTGTTTGTCTTCATGCTGTCCATAAACAAGCCCCTCTATGCCTCTTTCGGCTATAAAAAAGGATGGTCCCTCCGGGGTATCTGCCAGTATTGTATAAAGGTCTGCTACTCCTCCATTGGTAATAAACTGCTTCTGCCCGTTTAATCTATACCCCTTTATCGCTCCTGCTTCATCAAGAACCCTCTCCGCCTTGGTCTTTAGGGCCTGGACATTTGACCCTGCCTCCGGCTCAGTAACCCCATAACCAACTACAAGTCCCTCGTCTGCAATTCTCCTAATATATTTCTCTTTTTGTGCTTCTGTTCCAGAAACCCTTATTGGATCCATTCCTAAGCAAATTGCAAGAAAGGAAGTAGCAACCGCCATATCTATCTTTGCCATTTCTTCCGAGAGCTTAGCAATCTGTAAGGCACTTGCCCCCAGACCACCGTATTCTTCCGGAATAAAAATCAAATGGAGTCCAATATCAGATCCAAGCATAAAGCGGATGAGATCCTCTGGATAATCACCCTTCAAATCCATCTCTAATTTGGTCTCAACCTGAAATTTTTCTTTTTCTATTTTCTTGAGGGTATCAAGAACGATTGAAAACATCTCATTTTCCATTAGTATCTCTCTGTTGATTTGAATTCAGAAGTAAGGATTCACTGTGATCCAGGTACCGTATTTATAATCTATACAGTTCTTCCTCTAAAACCCTGATCCAGTTTTCCTTAAAAAGGGAAAGCGTTCTTTCTTTATCTTTCTGTGGTACGCCAACAATAAGTATGGCAAAACCTCCTGACTCTAAACTTGAAAGGCATGGATAAATATAGTCGATATTAATCCCTTCTTTTCTCAATGGCTTTAAAACAGAATTAAGCCCTCCGGGGTGATGGGGTATCTCACAGGCAATCACATCCCCAACTTTCAGTTTATATCCCCGTGCCCTTAACACAAGTATAGCCTTTTCAGGGCTGTCAACAATGAGTCTGAAACTCACCTCTTCTCCCTTTGTGTTGGCATAAAAGGCAAGGATATTAATTCCATTAGAGCCTAAAAGATCGCTAACCACTGAGAGTTGTCCAGGTTTGTTTTCTAATTTTAAATCAATCTCTTTTAAAGGCATCTCTATGCTCCTTTCAAAATATATTGTTCGCCCATTTCCAAACCCTTTCTGTTGATCTCCATCCGGCTTGCGTTCTTTGCCTTTACAACTTCAACCAAACCGTTCATCAAGGAGTCAATGCCAATAATTTTAATCTTAGCAATACAGGCGCCCAACATAATCATGTTCATGGATCTCTCATTCCCGAGCTCTTTAGCCATTGTAATTGCCGGTATCTTAAAAATTTCAATGTCATCTCTGCCTGATTCTAAATCAACCAGGTCTGAGTTAACAAATAAAGTTCCTCCGGTCTTGATCTGGCCTTCGTACTTTACCAATGAAGGTTTATTAAATGCAACAACGTAATCAGGAGAGGATGCAACTGGCGATGCTATCTCTTCATCTGAAATAGAAACCGTGCAATTAGCCGTACCCCCCCGTACTTCTGCGCCATAGGCAGGTAAATAGGTTACGTTCATGCCCTCTCGCATAGCAGATACTGCCATAACATAGCCTATCATTAATGCACCTTGGCCGCCAAAGCCTGAAAAAACTGTTTTTATAAGCATAATATCACGCTATAATTTTCCAACTTCATCTTTAATGACCTTTAGCGGAAAATTTTTTATAATTGTAGAATCAACCAATTCATTTGCACTAACCGGTGACATCTTCCAATTCGTAGGACATGGAGATAAAATTTCAACCAGCGAAAATCCTAACCCTGCCATCTGAACCTTAAACGCCTTTTTAATAGCCTTTTTTGTGCGAATGATATTCTTAGGAGAATGAACAGACGTTCGTTCAATGTATACACTGCCGTGTGCAATAGCCAACATTTCACTCAAATCAATAGGAAAGCCGTCCCTTTCTGATTTTCTACCTCCGGGCGTTGTTGTTGAACTCTGCCCTATTAATGTTGTGGGCGCCATTTGGCCACCTGTCATACCGTACACACCATTATTGACAAAAATGGTTGTGAAAAGCTCTCCCCTGTTTGCTGCATGAATGGTCTCGGCTGTTCCTATGGCTGCAATATCTCCGTCCCCCTGATAGCTAAAAACAATCCTATCCGGCAATGCCCTTTTAATACCCGTAGCAACGGCAGCACCTCTTCCATGAGGAGCCTCTCCCATGTCAACATCAAAATAATTATAGGCAAGCACAGCACAACCGGCCGGAGGAACCCCGATAACCTTTTCCTGTATGCCCAGTTCATCAATAACCTCGGCAATTAACCTGTGTATAATACTGTGGCCACAACCGGGGCAATAATGAAACTCTGCATCTTTCATGCTTTTCGGTCTGCTAAAAACTTTTTTCATTTAATTCCTTTTGTCCAGTTTTTCCCTGTAATATATAGTGGTTATAACCTTTGCAATTTCATCAGGTGTCGGCACTACACCTCCCGGTCTTCCATAAAAATGCACTTTCCTCCTGCCCTCTGACGACAGTTTAACATCATCTACCATCTGACCTGTACTCATTTCAAAAACAAGAAAATCCGTCATAACTCGACTCATTTCCACAAAAAACCTCTCCGGAAACGGCCAAAGTGTTTTGGGCCTTATAAGCCCCACTCTAAGGCCTGCCTCTCTTACCTTTTTTATCGCCCCTTTTGCTATCCTGCTTGCCGTGCCATAGGCAACTATCGCCATATGAGCATCATCCGTTAAAAATGTTTCAACCTGGGGTATCTCTCTCTCAATCATCTGATGTTTTCTGTGCAGTTTCCAGTTGTGTTCCTCCATGGCAGCCGTGTCAAGTATAAGTGATTTAATTATTCTGCTGGGCCTGCCTTTTGCCCCATCTAAAACCCATGGTTTTGGGGGAAGGGAATCTGTTTCAATAGAATCCGGAAATTCAACCGGTTCCATCATCTGCCCCATCATTCCGTCTCCCAAGATCATAACCGGGATTCTGTATTTGTCTGCATAGTCAAAGGCCAATCTTGTAAAATCGGCTAACTCCTGTCCCGATCCAGGGGCTAAAACAATGATCCTGTAATCTCCATGGCCTCCACCTTTTGTTGCCTGGAAGTAATCCCCCTGGGAAGGCGCAATATTACCCAATCCAGGTCCACCCCTCATTGTATTGACAATAACTGCAGGAAGATCTTGCCCTGCTAAATAGGATATTCCCTCTTGTTTAAGACTGATTCCAGGGCTTGATGAAGAGGTCATCACCCTTTTACCGGTCATTGAAACACCTATAACCATATTGATAGCAGCCAGTTCACTTTCTGACTGGATAAAAACCCCACCTGGCAGAGATGCCAGTGCACTAGACATATACTCTGTCAACTCATTCTGCGGGGTTATAGGGTAACCAAAATAAAACCGACAACCAGCCCTCACAGCCGCTTCAGCGATAATATGACTACCTCTCAATAATTTTTTTTCACTCACGATACACCTCTATAGCTAAATCGGGACAGACAATAGCACATAAAGCGCAACCCTTGCACAAATGTTTATCAATCTCTATTTCCTCCTCGCTATAGTTCGCAGGATAATAACCCTTGCTGTTTAACTTGTCAGAAACAAAAATCAAACTTTCCGGACACGCCGTCCTGCAGATATAACAGCCTTTGCATAATTCCGTGTCTATTTTTATATAACCT
>CBFDCD010000053.1:0-10634 GCA_965603225.1 uncultured bacterium | reverse complement strand
CCCCATAAATAATCAAATCGATTCCTACCAAACCTACCTGAGCGCCTAACCATTCTTTCAGGTAGCTCTTCATTGGTATTAATATCCCTGCGCCAATGATAGGCCCCCATAAAGAACCTGCGCCTCCAAGCATGGCCATAAGCGCAATGAGTATGGATATATCCAGACTCATGGTGTCTTCCGGCTCTATGTTTTTTATATAACATGCGTGAAATGAGCCAACAACACTGACAAAGGCTGTGGCAATTGCATAGGTCTTTATCTTGGCCCAATGAACATTAATACCCAATGATTGGGCCATTTCCTCATTATCTTTAATGGATCGAAGCTGAAAACCTAATCGTGATTTTCTGAACCAGTTGACATAGAGAATCCCGATGAAAAAAAAGGCCAGGATAACATAGTAATAATAAATATCCTCTTTAAAAAGGAGCCTCAGGAAGTCCGGCGGGCTATACTTTATGGGCGATATCTCAAGGCCCCGGGCAGCGCCTACAAAATCCCACACCTCAAATATATCCTTTAACACAAGCGATGCAGCTATAGTTGCAATAGCAAAATAATGTCCTTTAAGTCTGAATAATGGGTAACCAAGCATAAAAGACCACATAACAGAAAAGCAGACACCTATGGGCATTGAAAACCAGAACGGTATATCCCATCGGATTAGCATAACAGTTGTTGTAAATGCCCCTATGCCGACATATTGAGCCTTTCCCAGGTCTACCTGACCACCATAGCCTCCTATGGTATTCCACCCCATGCCGTACACGGAGAACATAAAGAATTGGATCATGGTTGCCATGGCAAATGCGGAGTGGGGGAATATTGGAAATAATAAGAAAAAAATTGAAACAACGCCGGCAACTGTAATGTCTAAACGGGGAAAATCTGAAAAATCAAATGTGCTTCTTAACGTTTCCATCCAAACAATCCTCTCGGCCGAAATACTACAATCAGAAAATATGCCAGATAAACCCACATGTACTTTAATGAGGTCATTGGTACATTTGACATCCAGTCAGAATCAAAGGCATAGGTGAAGAAATCCCATATTCCAGGAATTTCAGTAATAATACCAACTACCAGTCCGGCAAAGAAGGCGCCTGATACGCTGCCAAAGCCTCCAAGGGCTACTATGGCAAAGGCTATCATGGTAAAGAGAAGGCCCATAAAGGGATTAACAGACCAGAAGTTTACCAGCAGGGCGCCTGCAATTGTAACGGTACCGCCACCAATTCCCCAGGCCAGGGCATTCATTTTTTCCGTAGGGATTCCCATATATCTCGCCCCCTGGGCATTAAGCGACGTTGCAGTAAGTGCCTTGCCAATTTTGGTCTTATTCATGAGCAACCACACGGCCACGAAGGCGATTATTGAGAGCGCAGCTGCGGCCAGTTTGGTGGCCGGGGCAATAACTCCCATACCGAATTCAACACTTTTTCCTACAAGAACGCCGCTGTGAATTGCTCTGTCTTCCGCACCAAAGAAAAGGAGAGCCAGATTCCGTAAAAATATCATCAGCCCGAATGTTCCAAGGAGCTGGGCTACCATAGGGCCCCGTAAAAGAAACTTAACAAAGCCGAAATAGCAGATTACGCCTAATAAAAACCCTACTATTCCTGCAACAGGCAGTGTGAGCAGAGGATCCATTCCAGTGGCCTGGGCCGTTAGAAGACCAGTGTACATGCCTACCATAAGGAACTCGCCGTGGGCAAAATTTACTATCTCCATTACCCCGAAGATAATGGTCAGGCCCAGGGCCATCAGGGCCAACACCATGCCTATAAGTAAACCGGCAGAGATAGATCCGACCAAGATATCCATATAAATTTCCTTTTTTACGGAGAGGTAAAAAATTTATCTACACGAGGCTCCTCCCATAGGACAGTGAGAAACCTCGTGGTGAAAGATTTTTACAATATTGTGACTACTCACGCAGTCAGGATGAAGCTGTTTAGACTGAAGGCTGAAGGGGTTCTAAAAACAGGATTGACGCACTTTGGTAAAGAAAGCAGATTCTTGCACTAAACATTGCGTCAACATGAGCCTTATCCATGTTTTTCCTAAAAGTCTTCAGTCTTCGGTCTAACAACCTGGTTATTTACCAATCGTTATGTTACCACTTAAAAGGATAGATCATGTCTGCAGTGGATACGTCAAATGGGTACACAATCTCTAAAGAAAGGTTTCCATTTTTTTTCTGGTATTGACCAATAAGGCCTGACCCGAGAACATTCTGGCCAAGCTCGTCTCCGGATGTTGAAAACTGGATGCCGGCCCACGGCACAACAAGTTGACCTCCTGGAATGCGAATAGTGTTAGCAGACGTTTGAATGTCTGCCGACTTTGAAGAGCCTGCTTTTTCCAAAACAGACACCCATGTCTGCAATCCGGTGAATGCCCTGGCAGATGCCCCGCCAAGGTCGTTTCCAGTCCTCTTTTTGTAAAGGGAGTTAACCTGACCGGCTACCTTTTTAATGCTTGCCACCTTAGGGAGAAATACGGTTCTCGTTAAAATCCCCACAATATTATCCTCAAGGGTACTCCGGAATTCCGGCTTTTCAAATCCTGCATCCTGCCCCCATATAATCTTTGGTGTTGCCTTCTGTGCCTTTAAGGTCTTAACCAGCAAGATAGCGTCTGATGTATAAGAGGCAAAGAGCATTGCATCAGGTTTGGCCGCCTTTAATGACCGGACCTCGCTTGAAAGATCCGGGGACTTGGCCGCATAAAGGAGGGATTTTTTCAGCTTAAGGCCATACTCTTTAGCAAAGTATTCTATAAGCTTAGAAACATGGGAGCCCCATTCCGTCTTTTCGCATGCAGATGCAATGGTCATAAGATCATTTTTAGGCACTGCGTTTACACCCTGCACCTTACCCTCAGTCAGCCCCTTAAGCAGTTCAAAAAGGTCCTTTGTGAACCATTTGTCGTGTGGGGTTGTTCTCCAGAACCATTTGAACCCTCTCTGTGTTAATGGCGGAGAAGTAGAGGAACCATTTATCATGGGCACGCCATGCTGCTCACACACGGCGCTTACCGTCTTTGTGACGGAGCTGTGGTAGCATCCCAATATGCCGTCAACCTTGTCATCAAGGATGAGTTTTTTGGCAAGGTCCGCCCCAAGGGTAGGATTGGCCTCATGGTCTTTAAAAATCAGCTCAATTTTTGCGCCGCCCAGGCTCTGAATTCCCGCCTTTTGTGCCATATCCATGTCTATGTCTGCCATGACATTGTTTGCAATGTCAGCAGCAAGTTCCGCTCCGGCTCTAAGCTCACGGCCTGCGGCGGCAGCGCCTCCTGTCAAAGGATATATGACGCCGATTTTAATCACCTTGGAACCAGCCATAACCGGGCCGCCAGTCATGCTTAAGAAAACCGCAAGAGAAACAACCAAAGTTAAAAATAGTGCCTTTTTCATTTTTTCCTCCTCTTAATAAATTTACTTAAAAATTATAACATCCTCGTCTGCAAATAACATGTAAGTTATCTAAATGTAACCTGGTTAAATGTCAAGATATATTTTGATTTATTCCTCAACAATAATGCACATTATATCCATAACATTTGTGCGGGTTGGGCCTGTTTTCAGCAGATCTCCTAAAGGCCCAAAAAATGAATTAGAGTCATTATTGGTCAGGAACGAATAAGGATTTAGATTTGCCTGCAAGGCCTTCCTGCATGTCAGGCCGTCAACTATAGCCCCTGCTGCATCAGTAGGACCATCTGTCCCATCTGTGCCGGCGCTTATGAAGGCGATTTTTTCCCAGTCGTTTATAGCAATGGCGAATGCCAGCGCCAATTCCTGGTTTCTGCCTCCCTTGCCGTTTCCCTGAATTGTTACTGTTGTTTCTCCTCCGGCTAATATACAGGCGGGCGGAGATATTGGGAGATTTGCCTGGGAAATTTCCTTTCCAATTGAAGCTAAAAATTTTGCTGCCTCTTTTGCCTCTCCCTCAATCTGAGATGATATAATCATTGTATTATACCCAAGTGAAACAGCATGCTCTTTAGCGGCCAAAAGAGCGGATCGGCTATTTCCTACAATAATATTTTGAGTCTTTGAGAATACCTGGTCCCCAGGCTTAGGTGTTTCAGGTATAGCGCCTTCCATGCCCTGTTTAAAATGCTCTACTACGCCCTTAGGAAGTTTTTCAGCAAGCCCATATCTTTCAATTATATTTGCGCAATCACCGTATGTATTTTCATCGGGTACTGTTGGTCCGGAGGCTATAATATCCAGTCTATCGCCAATAACATCCGACAGGATTAATGAGATCAGAGTTGCCGGATATGAAGCCTTTGCAAGCCATCCGCCTTTGCTTCGGGAGAGGTGTTTTCTGATGGCATTAATTTCATTAATAGTTGCACCGCATTCAAGAAGGAGCCTTGTGGTTTCTTGTTTTTGATCGAGATCAACAGGGCCCCACGGCGCCGGCAAAAGAGAGCTTCCCCCGCCTGAAAAGGCACATATAATAAGATCATTTTCTGTGCACTCCTCTATTTTGTTAATAATCCTTTCAGTTGCCCTGAGTCCTGATTCATCTGGAATTGGGTGGCCTGCCTCCATGATCTTTGTCTTTTTCAGCGGAACCCCATGTCCATACTTAACTATAATCGAGCCTTCAGTAAGATAATCTCCAAGAATATCTTCAATGGCCTTTGCCATTGGTGCAGTACCCTTCCCTGCCCCTATCAACAAAACCCGTTTAAAGTCATCAAGGTTGTAGAATTTTTCACCGGCAGATAATAATTTTTCCTCGCGCCTAACATATCGTAAAACAGCATTTTCAGGGTCTACCGCCCTAAGTCCGGCCCTAAAAATAGACTCTAAGGTCTTTTTTTGCTCTTTTTCCACTTACCCCCCCATTAATCCTTTTGGTTTTCTCCTTCATGCCTCAATATGATCAATACATTTTCGTCGAACCATTTAGTCTGGCTATAATAAGAAAAATTGGAGGAAATTTTTTCCTTGAATTTCTCCAACGAATCCTCTCACTCTCTGTCACGGTAAAGGGAAAAAGTTGAGTAATGTTTTTTATTGACTTTTTCAAGAAGCTGCTCCACCGTGACGTTTCTTTTAAAACCAAAGGGCTTGACTGACTCTATAATCAGGCCATCTGTTAAATAAACTGTGTTCCTGATGTAATCAATGTCATAGAGACGGGTTTCTTTTTGTTGAAAAATGGGGAAGTATTTTCCCTCTATGTTTCTTTTATTCTGCTCAGGAAGGCGTGTGTAAATAAAGATAAGGCCGTTTTTTTAATACTATTGTTTGCCTCCTTAATAAATTGAAGACATTTTAAAAAGATGAATTGCGTTAAAAATAAAGAGGCAGTCAAATGTACTTTTTTTAATGGATATTCAATAAAATTTGGCTTGAGGGTTGTATAGTTTTGAATTCTATTGATTTTTAGATAGTCTGAAGCCTGCCTAAGCATTGACGTATTTATATCAACGCAGGTAGGGTGCAGATTGTTTAAATAATAAAAAAGCAGCAGGTCATACCTTCCAGAGCCGCATCCAATGTCAATGGCTCCTATATTGGCAAGCCCTTTCAGTTTTTCACTTATACATTGATTTAGTTCTAAGCCGGTTATCCTGATATTTCGATACAAAGGGGCAATGTTGGCAAAATGGTTGCACATATTTTCATAATGGACATGCATTGTAGATTAATCCTCCCTGGCCCCTGAAATAAATTCTTCGTTTCTATCGTATGCATCTGAATCTGTAAATTGTCTGGGTGGATGTTTCATAAAGTATGCGGATGGTGAATAAAGAATACCTCCCTTTCCCCTGTCAAGGGCCAGTTTGCAGCATCTTATAGCGTCAATTACAACTCCTGCCGAATTGGGGGAATCTTCAACAGAGAGACGTAATTCAAGATTCATAGGTATGCCTCCAAAAAGTTTACCTTCCATGCGTATGAAACATACCTTATTGTCTTTTTGCCAGGCTACCCAGTCGCTCGGACCTATATGGATGTTTTCTTCGCTCAGTCTGTATTCATTTAACTGGGACTGAACAGATTCTGTTTTGGATTCTCTCTTGGAATTCAAGCGACTCTGATCAAGCATATTCAAAAAGTCTGTATTTCCCCCGGTGTTAAGCTGATACGTTCGCTCTAATTTAACGCCCCTCTTTCTAAAAATATCACTCAGGACCCTGTGAACAATAGTGGCCCCAAGTTGTGATTTAATATCGTCACCTATGATAGGTATATTTTTTTCCTCAAAACGTCTCCCCCACCTTGAATCGCTGGCAATAAAAACAGGCATATTATTTATAAAGCCAATTTCTGTCTTTAATGCGCACTCCGCATAAAATTTGGCACCGTTTTCAGAACCTACAGGGAGGTAATTCAAGAGTATATCTGCCTCTGAATCCTTAAGAATTGAAACGATGCTCTCCGAATCTAATTCTTTTTCGTCTGAGGGAAGAAAGGTGTATTTTTCGTCATAGTTTTTCATATGGCCGGCAAGACCGTCTAAAATTTTCCCCATATAGACCTTTACCCCTGTTTTCGGGACTTCCCTGCAAATATCCTTGGTACAGTTGGGTAGCTGGAAGATAGCCTCGGATATGTCTTTGCCTACCTTTCTTTTGTCTATATCAAATGCTGCAACTACTTCAATGTCTTGCGGCCTATATCCACCTAATTCGTAGTGCATTAGTCCAATATGTTCTTTACCCTCTTTATTGCAATAATATTCAATGCCCTGAATAAGGGAACTTGCGCAGTTTCCAACACCAGCAATAGCTATCCTTATTTTTCTCATTATTTTTCCTCCACCTATAACAATGCATGTTACTTCTTGAGTTTTTTTAGTTTTGCTATTGCTACAAGTAAAAAAAACGATTATGAAGGTCTCTTGGGTCCTTAATGAGGCTTTTTAAGGCTTAGGCTTTTGGCTATGGCCATGTCATAAAAATTATAGTCTTATCACTAAAAAATAGTAATTTTTATTCATAATGTTGTTTTCTCAACATTGACTATTTAATGAGATGCAAAAATGTGAAAAGTAAAAAGAGTATATATTGTATAAGCGCGTTCTTGTATCTTCTACATTGGAACATGTTACGTTTTATTATTCACCCTTTACTATTTTTTCAATATTAATGCTATAAATTTATCCACATTTTACCTAAAAAATAAACAACCTTAGAAATTTCAACGTATTTATCCCTGCTTTCAATGTCTTAATCTGACATATTAAAACCGCCTATACCTTTTGTTATAAAATATTTTAGTATTAGCTCAATAAATAGCAGAGAACCTTTGTTAATTAGGTAACGGTCACATTCAGGGGGTTTTATCTCTTGTGTAAGATGAAATAAAGCCTCTTTTATTGCTGTCTTATTATGCAGAAAAACAACGTGAAGGCAGTTGGATGAAAAAATATTACAATAGATGTTTTTTTAGGGTAGTAACAAACTTAAAAATATCACTTTCTTCTGTATCAAAGGAGGTCATCCAGCGAACTTCATTCTTGTTTTCATCCCATACATAGAAAAAGTACTCTTTCTGCAATGGTGCTATAACCTCCGTCGGTATAATTGAAAATATCGCATTTATTTGGACAGGCTGGGTTATTTGTATGCCTGGGATCTGTCTTATCTCTTTAGCCAACACTTGCGCAAGGGCATTAGACCTTTGGGCATTCCGCAACCACAGATTGTTGGTCAACATTGTTTCAAACTGGGTAGAAATGAACCGCATTTTTGAGTGTAATTGCATACCTTGTTTGCGAATATATTTAAAGTCTATTGAGAGCGTTTTATCGAAGAATATTACAGCCTCTCCAAACATCATGCCATTTTTAGTTCCCCCGAAGGACAAAACATCAACGCCTGCATTTACTGTTATATCCTTAAGATTAGCATTGAGATAAGCAGCGGCATTGGAGATTCTTGCGCCATCCATATGCAACAATAGGCCGTGTTTATGTGCCAGTTGAGCTATATCTTTAATTTCCTCAACCGTATAGACCGTGCCGAGCTCAGTCGGTTGAGTGATGGAAATAACCTTAGGCTGCGAGTGATGGGGAAATCCAAAGCCATGGAGCAGGGGTGCAATCTGAGATGGAACAATTTTACCATTTCCCGAGGGAACTGTCTGAATCTTACATCCTGTGAACTTTTCCGGCGCGCCACATTCGTCTACATTAATATGAGCTGTCTCAGCACATATAATTGAATTATATGAATGAGTTATCGCCTCGAGCCCCAAAACATTAGCGCCGGTGCCGCCATAAACAAAGTAAACAGCTATTCCTTCTCCAAAATGATCGTTAAACTTCTTCAATGCCATATCTGTATATTGATCGTCTCCATATCCTATGGCATGACCACTATTGCATAAATTAATGGCCCTTAATATATCCGGATGTGTGCCTGCGTTGTTGTCACTGGCAAAGGTTTTTAGTGTTTGCATGATAGTTATTCCTTATAATAACTAAAGTAGTGTAAATATAAGAAGAGATTAGATTTTCCTTTAAAAGGGAACATCATCCTCTTGTGGTTCATTTTGGATCATAGTGTCAGGTGAAGACGCACTATCCTTTAATTGTTTTAAAAAGAACTCAAGCGCTTTTACGGCCTCTTCCTTATCTCCCAGTTTTATTTTCCATGGGAGACTTTTTTCTAAAGGCCCCTTGTTTTCACCCCTCTTCTGTGGATAACACCATTGCATATAAATCTTATCGTCCTGCCCCTTTTTAGCAGAGACCAGAGAATATTCTCCTCTGTAGTAATCCAATGTAATCCCATCACCGAATCTGGCATCCTTATATTCAAAAAAAATTTGGTCGTTCATACCATTCCTCCTTTATAAGTACCTTAAATCATAGAGTTTAATCCCAGATGAATTCTACAAAATAATTGTTGACAGAAATCTGCATCAGGGCTGTTTCGATAACATCAATTATAGTAACATGCTGAAACATCAGGAAATAATATAAAAAAAATTAGCAATAGCATAGGTGTCTAATAGACGCCTGAATTATATTTCATTTCTCTATATGCTGGAGAAAAATTACTTTTAAAAAACCATTTTGTCAAGAATTTCCACGGCCATCTAAAACCTTTAATTTTTACCTAAAAGTATTTTACTTTATATAATCTACAGATGAAAACGAATATACACAATTTCTTTATCTATTTTAATCTGCACCCATCTGCTGTTAATAATCTTTTAAAAAGGTTCCAAACAGTAAATCAAGGGTGATGAATGCTATTACCTCGTATTTTACCTGATTTGCACACTATTAACCCAATATTCCCACCAAATATTGAAACCTTAGTTGTAACTACAACTTTTAATGTAATCTCTCGTAAACTTTTCTACCAAAGGGCTTAAGGCCTTTAGGCCTCAAATTGTAACAACTTAAGTTGTTACTTACATCTAACGAAATTTTTCTTATTGTATAATATTATCAGATAAATCAATAAGTTAAATGGTAGCTAACCTTTTGGCATCATAATTGCCGACTATAAACAGCAAAGGTTTTACAAAAGAAAAAGGCAAAACAGGGCTCCTTATTATCATCAAAACCATGAGAAAATTTTAACTAACTTCTACATTTATACAGGTTACCCTTTATGACAATCACCAAGTCAGATTTAATAAACTCCGTTCACAAGAATGCTGGCCTCCCTAAAAACAAATCTGCAATGGTAATTGAATCCCTCTTGGAGATTATTAAAAAAACCCTGGAGAATGGTGAGGATATCATGATCAGCAGGTTTGGAAAATTTTATGTAAAGGAGAACAAGAGTAGAAGACCTATAACTGATGCTAATTATATATCAGGCGAAATTAGACAGGCTGCCTTTAAATGTTCAGAAGCCTTAATGAATAAAATCAATCATTAATCCCTAAAATATAAAGCATTGGGATCACATCTTCCTTTATCACTTATTCACGTTTCGGAACCTAAAATAGAACTTAGGGGGCCGAGGAAATAGTTTTCGCAAATATTTTTTGTAGTAATGGGCTCTGTTTAGGTATGTCTTTGATTGTTTTCATGACTTTTCTGTTCCTTTATCCCCTCTTTTGCCATAGACAGCCTTTTTTCCCTTACTATAAAAACAATCTGTTTTTATCTTCGGCGGTGACATAAATCCTGGATAGCATCAAAGGCTATTTTGAGCTGTTTATCATATTTCTTTTCTAATACACTCAATTTTCTTTCAAGTTTCGAGTAAGCGGGTAGCATTTGGCGTAGCCGGAAAAAAGCGTCAATGATTTCTATGTTGATCTGTGCCGCGCATTTGTTTTTTAGGACACTTGAAAGCGTTGCAACTCCTTGTTTGGTAAAGGCATACGATTTTACTCTGCGAGGGCCGCCCCAACTTGAAGCCACAATGTGTGATTTCAAGTTGGCAAGCATTTATTATTGGAGTACTTCTGAAAACTTGCCGGCCAGCATAACTATGATATTTTTATCTAATGTATCACCATCTTTTTCAATCGTTAGCTGGTATAGTTATGGAATTTCAAGACTTCACCATAATAATTGAGTGCGGGATTCTTACCGTTTTCTGAAAAGTGATTTATAAAATATTGGGCGTTTAAAATTCCGCTATAGCTCACTCGAGAGCTTTCAAGGTTAGCTGAGGAAGCATAA
>CBFDCD010000052.1:0-10907 GCA_965603225.1 uncultured bacterium | reverse complement strand
TTTCTCCTATCTTGTAAATCTCTGTAAGTTCCGTATCTTACCCCATCATCGAAAAAAATTGAATGCGGCCTACTTTAATAATGACTTTCTCGCCTTACCGAGTGAGGTGCGTGGGAAGGTATCGCAAAAGACTATGCTTTTAGGCCACTTATATCGTGCAAGCCGGCCTTCACAACGAGACATTAAATCTTCATCTTTAATATCATAGCCCTTCTTTTGAATAACAAATGCCTTTCCTACCTCCCCCCACACATCATCTGGGACACCAACAACGGCGACATCCTCCACGCCCGGGTTTTCCCTTAGCACGTGCTCTACCTCTACAGGGTAAACGTTTTCTCCTCCGGATATATACATATCTTTTGCCCTGTCTACAAGATAGAAATAGCCTTCCTCGTCCATGCGGGCCAGGTCCCCTGTATGAAGCCACCCGTTTTTGATGGTTTCTTTGGTCCTTTCCGGATCCCTCCAGTACTCCTTCATCATGATAGACCCTTTTACCATGATTTCTCCGATCTCTCCGGTTTTAACCTGTCTTCCCTGTCTGTCCTTAAGGCTAACCTCAGCGTGAAACACTGGTCTCCCTACGGTTCCAGGTTTTCGTATTGAATCCTCTTCAGATGCCCACAAAAGGATTGATGTCTCTGTCTGACCCATAATCTGCCTAACAGGAAACCCTGCCTCCTTGCATTGCTCAAGGATTTCCGGTGTGGTCTTTTCTCCTCCAATTGCACACACCTTCAAAGAGGGCATATCGCCTCTGTCTTCAGGCTTTACCTGAAGAAGGGACCTGTACAAGGTAGGCACTCCTAAAAACTTTGTTACCTTAAACTTATGTATATCCTTATATGTTCGATCCGGCTCGAATTTCGGATGAATAACCATGGAACCACCTTTATAGAGGATGGGAGCGGCCTGTATAAAGAGACCCCCTGAATGAAAAAGTGGAAGGATTATGAGCATGATATCATCGAAATGAAGCTTAAAGAAAATATCAGCATTCAGGCAGTTAAAAAAGGTCTTTCTATGAGAGAGAACCGCCCCCTTGGGTTGGCCGGTGGTGCCGGACGTGTACATTATAACATGTGGCTCTTCCGGATCAGCCGGGCCTAAGGATTTCGTTAAAAAAGGTTTTCTGCCGTCAAACTCCCTGGTCTCGGAAATGTAATCCATAACATCACTGTCTGCTAAATTTTCTCCAACAGAGGCCAGCATCATATATGGTCTTCCATTGTTGAGTTTTAGTTTTTTTACCTTTTCATCATATTCGCTGCCATATACAAAAAGTCTGGGTCGAGAATTTCTCAGTGTATATTCAAGCTCTGGGCCTGCAAGACGATAATTGATAGGCACAAAAATTGCCCCTAATCTTGAGCAGGCAAGGAATAGCCCGATAAATTCAGGGCGGTTGTTAATCATGGCAGCCACCCTATCCCCTTTTTCTATGCCCAGAGACTGGAGCCAGCAACTGCTCCTGTTTGCCCTCTGATGAAGCCTTACATAGCTTATCTCCTGCCCCTCAAAAAATATGGCGATTTTTCCGGGATTCAATTCGCTCCATCGCTGGACCCAGCATGCTCTGTTAATTGACTTAATCATTTTTCCACCATTTAATTTATCCCGTAATTATATATAAAAATATTTTTTCCAGAATTCCGGATCTGCCTTTTCCTGCCAGTTATCGCCAAATTTATTTTTATAAAATCCTTCAAGCCAAACAAACCATCTGCCAATCTTATGGCCTTCTTTCTGACGGACCTCCAACATATCTCTAAGAAAAATTTGAATCTCAGAGATCTTTTCTTTTGGCACATAGGCCTGTGCCCCACCTTCAATAGATTTGATAAAGTCTTCAGGGTGTAGAGCATGGGCAGTCAGCATAAGTGTGGGAATCTCGTTGTTTTTAGTTATCTCCAATAACTCGTATCCTTTCACACCCATGATGTCAAGAATGGCAGCATCATAGGTCTCTTTTTGGAGAAGGCTTTTTGCGGTTTCAAAATCAGAGGCCCGGTCCACAACGCACATGTCCAGAATTTCTTCAATACATACAAGAATATCCGGTTCATCATCAACAATTAGTATTTTTTTCCCTGTTAAAATGTCATGGGACTGTAATTTTAAATCCACTACAAAAAGGCATCGGTCATCCCCCTTTGAGATACACTCAGGCTCAGAGGCAGTGCAGTCCTGATGAAAAATAGCTGATGCCATTCCCCCAATAACTCCCCTAATTAAATGACACACACCTTCAGGTGATTTTCCGTAAGCATGTGCAAAAGGTGAATTTTTTACCGTTATACGTACGGTCCCGGAGTCAGGATTATAATAATCGAGAGAAAAAGAGCCCCATCCAATCTCAGTCCCCATCTTCATCATGAATTCTATAATCTCTTTGTCTGAGAAATTAAAGAGTTCTTTGTATTTCTTCGCAGAAAGATATCCACCACTGAAACCGCCTTGGTAGAAACCCTTTTTAGCCTTTTCCCCTGCAACTTTTTCAATGTCTTTTTGAAAGCCTGCAACAGTCTCAGGGCGAATCAATAAATATCTTACACCTTTATAGCTTAAAGTCCCAGATGATTGGTTGTATTCAAGCGCCTTTACTATCGAATTTTCCGACATTGCTATCCCCTTAAATTTTATAATTTTCTAACACCATTATCACATCAAGCCCGGCAGGTATAATGCAAGCCCCGGAAATGCCATAACAAGACCCATTGCAACGGCATCGCAGGCCAGAAACGGTAGTCCTGCCTTGTATATATCCCCCATTGTGGTATCAGATGTGGCGACACTTTTCATAACAAAAAGCACAAGACCAAAAGGCGGCGTTGTTGTTGCCATTTCCATATTGATAAGCATAATTGTGCCGAACCAGATGGGATCGAAACCCAGGGTCTTGATTATCGGCATGTAAATTGGCAAGGTAACCATCATAATGGTCAAGGGTTCCATGAAAACTCCCATGAAAAGGAGGATTATTTGCATAAATATTAAAATGAATATGGGGTGCATGTTCAGACCCCCGGCCAGGTTGACAAGCCCTGAGCTTGTCCCGCTGAAGGCCAGTATTTGCGAAAATGCCATTGCCCCGGTCATGATCATAAACATCATGACCGTAATCTTCAGGGTATGTGATATGGAACTCGACATGGCCTGCCAGTCCCATCCTTTGTATATAAATACAAGTAAAAAACAGCCAAGTGCGCCCAGGGCCGCAGATTCCGTTGGTGTTGCAACACCTAAGAACATAAGACCAATTACGAGAAAGACGATTGTGCCAAGCGGCAGAACATATTTGAATGTTAGTATGATTTTTTCCGAAAAAGGTGCCTTTTCAACTTCATACGATGGTGCCAGTTCAGGTTGCAAAAAACATCTGATAATGATATAGGCGGCATAAAGGAACGCCATTATAATCCCCGGCAGTATGATAGCAACCAGCATCCCACCGACCGAAATTCTGCTCAATGAAGCTAAAAGCACACCAAGGGCGCTCGGTGGAATCATGATGGCAAGCCCGCCGCTACCCAGAATAGGCCCTATACTCATCTGTTTTTTGTATCCCCTTTTCTCCATCTCGGGCACTAAGACAGAACCAAGCATTGCGCATCCTGCCATAGCTGAACCGGACAGTGTAGAAAAGAGGGTTCCACCCCCAATGGCCAACATACTCAATCGACCTGGTATACGCCCCAGCCATTTGTCAAGAGTATCCATCATCCTGGGGGCAATCCCGGAGCGAAACATAATCTCACCCATGAGGATGAACAAAGGGACCGGAAGTAGCGCAAATGTGGCCACAGACCTGTAAATGCTCCGTATAAGCTGTGTTAAGCCTGCTTCACCACCCCAAAAAATATAGACGCCGATTATATTTATAAATAGAAATGAAAAGGCCACAGGCACACCGATGACAAATAGAAACATCAAGCAGAGAAAAATAAGGATAAGGGTTGTCCACCATTCCATAATAATAAAAAACCTTTCTGTTTCATTAAAAGTATACGTAAACAGGCTTAGAGTTTCCTGATGAAATTAGGATTCATGATTAGTTTCCTACCTTTTGCCGGACTTGCATCGGAGTTTTTTTGGTGTACGTTGAAACCCTAACACATGAATGGTTAGCATTTAAGATTCAGGTTTACCTGATTCTATAAAAAAACCCGCAATAAACCTTCCTGCTCTTCTTATAAACTGAAAAGACAGCATCAGGGCGCCTATGGGAATAACAAGGATAATTACTGAGACTGGTATTTCCATGGCAGTGGGAGTATAAATTCCCCTTTGCAGATAGTCCAGGGTTACGCTAAAGCCATACACTGTTAAGGTAACGGATACAAACACTCCTATAACGGAGCTTATTATCCCAAGCAAAGCAATGGTCTTCGGCTTCAGGCGGGCAAGGAAAATATCTACCTTTACATGCCCGCCCTCACGAAGTAACCATGCTGAACCTAAAAATGTGATATACAAAAGCAGAACCTCTGTAACCTCGGTTACCCAGATCTGTGGACAATTAAAAAAAGTTCTCAAAATAACTTCCAGACTGACCGACAGCATAATAAAGATAAGAATAATGCCTGCCAGAAACATCATTATATTCATTACTCGATCAAAAATTTCTACGAGCTTTTTCATTGATTTCACCGAGATTTTAAAACTCACAGCTATAATTCATAAAATACAAACATAGTCAAAACTGCCCAGCAGTATGTTTCGGGATATTATATATCTGATTTCAACATTGAGGCAACAAAAGAGCTTGGAAATTAAATCCTTCAATTAACAGTAATTTTGTATAATACAATGGATTCCTGTAATGTCTATCTGGGCAGATTGATTAAAGATCTAAAGAAAACCGTTTCCAAAAAAACGATTAATTTCCTGTTAACCTTTTAAGATCTGGGACAAGTTCCGGGACCTTTTTGCTCAAGTCTTCCCACTCGGCCTCATATGCAGCATCATAGTATTTCTTGTTTTCAGAGGGTGTAAATTTAATTCTCTTTATGCCAATTTCATCATATTTTTTCCATTCTTCCTTTATTTGCTTTTTAAAATATGCCTCCATTTCAGGCTCAAATTTAACTGTAATATCCATGATCATGTCCTGCGCTTTTTTCCCAAGTCCATTCCATATATCAAGGTTCATCAGTATAAGGACGTTTTGACGGGTATAAAACGGGATATCGATAATATATTTACAGTTTTTTAACCAGCCCCATTCTCTTGGTCCCAGGGTTGCAAAACCAAAACCCTGGACCAATCCGCGCTCCAACGCAGTAAATGTCTCGCCGAATTTCACTGTCACCGGTATCATTCCCAGTTTTTTCATGAAACGGTCATAAAGGGCGGAAGTCCGAATTTTGATTCCTTTAAGATCTTCAAGGTTTTTCACAGGCTTATTAACCCTTAAATAGAATGGATCATAAAGCCATGTGCCGATATACATCATGCCAAGTTTTTTATGTCGTTCCACCATATAATCATAAAAACCACCTGGTTTGCGCTCCTCTGCCATGGAAAGCTTTGATAAGGTGAATGCATTAACTTCCGGGGCCATTGGAGCATAATAGGCTGTTGGGTTGAAAATGATCTGCACGGTGTTATTGCGTAGCGCCTCGGCCTGGTCAAAACCCGGTATAACTTCACCGCCGCCTACCCAGTCGATTTTTATGGCATCCTTACATTGATTGTTCATACGGTCCACCCAAACATGGATCATTTTACAGAGCGGATGGTTTTTCGGCAAAAAGCTTACCGCTTTGAGTGTTTGTGGCTTTGCCATAACAGTCGAATTGATCCCGAGAAAAAAGATTGTCAAAAACGTAATGATCAGTGAGTAAAATATAACCTTTTTCATTTCATTTATCCCCCTTGTTTAAACATTAAATTTCAACTGAAACCTCTTGTTCCCCACGTTAAGAATTTTATTTTCACCTCCTTTCATCGTAGATAAAACCACTCATCGTATCTCATTGCGAAGGGCCTCTGTAGCCTTCATATCAATACCCATTTCCTTATCAAGCACAACCCTGTAGTCTCTCCGCGCCGATTCCATGCTGATTTTTCCATTTACAACATCCCACCTAACCGCCTTAGGGTCTCTTTCTATGGGCGACCCGTATCCCCCGCTCCCGGGAAGGCATATGCTGAGTAGATCACCTCCTTTTATCCGGTCTACACCCTTGGACTTACATTTTTTTTGCTCCGGTGTTTCCGGGTTCAATATTAGGCTTCCCATACTTCCCTCCATGCCGCCAAAAAGACCGAGGGGTTTAAACTTCTGCCTGTCTGAATAGCGCGCCCATGTTACATCGGTTAAAAAGCGAATATCCCGGCGCAGGGAGAGCCCACCTCTGTATTTACCAGGCCCCCCTGAATCAGGAAGAAACTCATAACGCTCTATCATAACGGGATTTTCCAGCTCCGCTGCCTCAACCGGTGTATTCATAAAACGACCAAGATGGAGATCCTGCCCGTCAGGGCCATCTTTACCGGGCCTTGCACCTGCTCCTCCGCCCTGAATCTCTAAATAGGTGAATCGTTTTCCCGTCTCAGGATGGATTCCGGAAAAACTATTAGTACAGGCCTGGCCATGACTGCCTGCTACTACCCGATCGGGAACTATCTCACTCATCGCCTTAAGCATGGCCTCTACTATTTTTGTCATGGTCTGGCTTCTGGCCGTAACACCGGCAGGCGGTAATGGATTAGTCACCAGCCCCTTTGCACTCCTCACCTCGATAGGGCGGAAGGCCCCTGAGTTTAAGGCCATATACGGATCTATGATTCCCACCATGGTGTAAAAAACCCCTCCCTGGGTACAGGCCCATGGGGAATTCACATTGCCTGTGGTCTGGGAATCGCTCCCGTCAAAATCGACCTTCATGTTATCCCCTTTAATGTGTATATTAACCTGTACTTTTACCGGTCTATCTTCATAGCCATCATCATCTAAATAATCAAAACCCGTATAATCCCCGTCAGGTAAAGATGTTAAAAAACGGCGAACCACATTTTCGCTGTAATCCATAAGCATATCCGTACATTTACGGAAAATATCAAGTCCGTATTTGTTCACCAGGGCCTTTACCCGCTTTACCCCAACCATGGTAGTAGCTGCCTGGGCCCTTAAATCTTCCATGGTCTTTTCCGGTATCCTAATATTGCTTGAGATAATATCGAAAATCTGTTGGTCTTCTTCTCCTTTGCAGACAGTTTCACAAAGGGGATGCGCAGCCCTTCCTGATAAATCTCTGTGAGTCCGCCTGCTACTCCTCCGGGAACTGCACCACCCATATCGAGTTGATGGGCTATATTTGCAACAAAGGCGACCAGTTCCCTGCCTACAAAAACAGGGGAAAAAAACTGGACATCCAAAAGGTGCTGGCCGCCTAAATATGGATCATTACAGATAATTACATCGCCTTCATCGAACTTCTTAACTCGCTTCAGCATATTAACAGCAGTGGTGGGAAGACTGAACATCATCAAGGGACAGAGGTGGGCCTGGGATAGAATGTCTCCATTTGCATCGAGCACTCCACAGTTGATGTCCATGATCTCCTTAACTATTGTTGAACGGCCCATACGCATGAGGTTATAACCCATGTCATCGGCTACGGCTTCCAACCCATAACGGATTACCTGCATTGTAACGGCATCTGCCTTATAGTTCATCTTCTCCCCAAAACTCGAATTATCCGTGGTTAATTATGGGATCTAGATATCTTTATGTGTTATGATGATGTTTCTGTATTCATCTATAACACAATAAAATTCAGGAGGTATCAGGGTGGTGGAAATTGCTTCTTCAATAAGGCATGGTCCGTTGATTTTGCTGCCTGTGATCAAACTTCCCCTCTCATATACAGGTATCTTTTGCCATCCCAAACTATCAAAATAGACCTCCCTGATATTTTTCCAACCATCTTTAAGTAAAAAAACGTCTTTTTTCTCTGCCAGGAGGGAGAGGGCCGGATTTTTGCCTTTAACCCTGATTCTCAGGTTGATAAACTCTACTACCTCCTTAGGTTCCGAATAGGAGTACAACTGTTGATGCAGTGCATTAAAATTATCAATAATTCTCTTGATATCCTCTCTGTCCATTTCAGACATTGGTTCAACGGGTACATTGAGCTCCCATGATTGTCCCTCATAACGCAGATCAGCAGACCATGTTATTTCAATATTTTCTTCCCGCACCTTTTCCTCAGCTAATTGCCTTATGCCCTCATTTTCCATTTCCTTAAATGCCATCAACAGGTCAGGGGGATCGATTTGATGTTCTTTCTTTGCAAATGTCCTTACATAATCATGCTGAACATCCGCCGCAACAAGGCCGACAGCGGAAAAATTACCACTTAATGGGGGCACTATGGCTTTGGCCATATTCAATTCCCTTGAAATGTCCGCGGCATGAAGGGCCGCAGCTCCGCCCATTGTAATAAAGGCAAACTCCCGCAGATCATAGCCTCTTTCCACTGAGATACCGCTGATGCCCTTGGCCATATTCGCATTGACAATACGTATAATTCCTACAGCGGTCTCCTCTAAAGAGATACCCATCTTGTCTGCCACATGTCTTTTGACCGCTTCCCTCGCACGGTCGGGATATAAAGGCAATTTTCCTCCAAGAAAATAAGCCGGGTTGAGGCGCCCTAAGATCAGATTCGAGTCAGAGACAGTGGGTAATGTTCCTCCCCACCCATAACAGGCAGGGCCGGGATTGGAACCGGCACTTTGAGGGCCCACATTCAAGATACCCCCTTCATCCACCCAGGCTATGCTCCCTCCGCCCGCGCCAATGGTCTTTAAATCAACCATGGGGAGTTTGATGGGATAATTCGTTACACCACCCCATGTAGTGGTTTTGGGAAGATTATTATCAATAATGGATATATCAAAGGTTGTTCCTCCCATATCCGCGCCGATAGCCTTTTTATTGCCGGTTAGGCCACTCACAAAGGCAGCGGCAATTGCACCGCCTGCCGGACCTGAATTTATAAGATGTGCTGCATGTTCTCCTGCCACCTCTGCAGTAATGGTGCCACCGTTGCTCTGCATTATATGTAGGTTGAGATTGCCATATTTTTCTTTAAGCCTTGTAATGAGGTTATCCATATACTGCTTTATTACGGGACCCAGATAACCGTTCATGACTGTAGTGCATGTTCTTTCATATTCACGGAATTCAGGGCAGATCTCTGATGACAGGGAGACAGGTATTTCTGGGAGTTCACGCTTGGAGATTTCAGCAACCCTTTTCTCGTGGGCCTGATTAAGAAAAGAAAACAGGAGAGAGACAACTATAGCCTCTACTTTTTTCTCTTTAAAATATGACACAACCTCAAGGACGGAGTTTTCATTCAATGGCAGGAACTCTTCCCCTGTGCTGTTTATCCTCTCAAATACCCCCTTTCTGAGATAACGGGGAACCAGAGGCGGTGGATTATCCGCCCCAAAATCAAAGGTGGCCTCCTTTGGGCGAGCTACACGTCTTATCTCCAGCACATCCTCAAAACCTGCAGTTGTGATCAGCCCCACCTTCGCCCCTTTTCCCTCTACAATGGCATTTGTTCCAATGGTGGTTCCGTGAATTATGTAATCGATATCATCCATTAAAACACCGCCAATTTCCAGTATCTCTTCCAGGCCCTTTAAAACACCTTCTGTTAGATCATGATGAGTTGTCGGCGTTTTGGTGCAGTAGAATGTGCCGGTTTTCTCTTCCACCATTATAACATCGGTGAAGGTGCCACCTACATCAATTCCGACCCTCATTTTTGAACCTTTTTTTTCATGTGTTTTTTATACGGTTTCATGTTTATCCAGTGATTGTAAGTGGATGGAAGGACATCGTGATAGTCCAAGAGTGCAATATTTCAATTAATCGTGGGTAACATCTCATAGAGTTCAGTGAATCGTAAATCCATAAGGGTTCTGTGAAAGGCTTTTATGCAAAACTATTGTGAATATAGCCAACATCAGGATTACTTATTTAAGGTTTTGGATAATCTTACTCAAAACCTTTTCACATACTTTAATGTCATCTTCAGAAATGTCGAGTTGTGCCTGTTTAAGGGTTTTTTTAGCCAATACAGCAAGGGCTTCAGGTAGTTTTTTTCCCCTTCTCGTCAGATAAATAAGCTTGTTTCTGCGGTCTATTTTGTCAGGCACCCTTTTAACAAGTTTTTTTTGCTCAAGCCCATTAATAAGTCGAGTAATGCTGGTCTTGTTTTTTAAAGTAACCTCAGCAAGCTCCTGTTGGCTTTGTCCAGCCTTATTCCACAGGTTAATAAAAATGCGGTACTGTTCTGTAGTTATATCATATCCGTTTTCCCTGAAGTGTTTATTAAGCCTGTTAATAAGTACCCTATCAGCCCGTCTTATAATGCTCCCCAGGGAATTTTCAATGTTGTATTTTATATTGTGCATATTAGTTGTTATTTTCTTTATTTGGATCGAGTGGTGACAACTAATGGTTACGATGGGTAAAAGTCATGTATCAGGTAATCCATTTATTAAGCAGGTTATTTTCCGTTAATAAGTTTGACCGAGGCTGTAAATGTTTAACCTTTTCATTTGGGACTTTCGGGCCAGGTACGTTAAATTTAAAAAATAGTTTATTCTAATAATAGTTGCATATACAACTTATACCTATTATGTCAAGGAAAATGTTTGAGAGAAAATGTTTGAGAGCTGTATAAAAATAAGCGACCTGTCGATAATTTTACGTTGTTGGTTTTGTTAGTTTATTGTTGATATTCTTTCTACTGGGCAAAATTTTAAGGTATTTTTCCTTGAAACAACATTAGACGATATTAAATGAATATAGACAATTTATTGTATATATTATATAATTTGAAATATTTACATTGGAAGGAGGCTGAGAAAAGGTC